>CAJJTG010000004.1 GCA_905194675.1 uncultured Collinsella sp.
TGGGCGGCAAGGCCCAGTTCGGCGGCCAGCGCTTCGGCGAGATGGAAGTTTGGGCACTGTACGCTTACGGTGCTTCCAACGTCCTGCAGGAGATCCTGACCGTCAAGTCCGACGATACCGTGGGCCGCGTCAAGACCTACGAGTCCATCGTCAAGGGCGAGAACGTTCCTGTCCCGGGTATCCCCGAGTCCTTCAAGGTTCTCGTCAAGGAGATTCGCTCCCTCGCACTGGACATCGAGCCCATGCACGATGCCGACGAGGACGCCTCCGCCCCTGTGACCGCCGAGGAGACCTCTGCTCTCGACGACCTGGCTGCGCTCGCCGGCGTTGACGCCGACGTCGAGGCCGAGGATGCCGAGACCGCCGAGGCACCCGAGGCTGTCGCCGCCACGACCACTGATAAGGAGTAGTTGACTGTGGCAGATTTCGAAGCTACTGATTTTGACTCGGTAAAGATCTCCCTTGCCTCCGCCGACCAGATCCGTTCCTGGTCGCACGGTGAGGTCAAGAAGCCGGAGACCATCAATTACCGTACCCTCAAGCCCGAGAAGGACGGCCTGTTCTGCGAGAAGATCTTCGGTCCCGCCAAGGACTGGGAGTGCTCCTGCGGCAAGTACAAGGGCATCCGCTTTAAGGGCATCGTCTGCGAGCGCTGCGGCGTCGAGGTCACCTCGGCCAAGGTGCGTCGCGACCGCATGGGTCACATTGAGCTCGCCGCTCCCGTGTCCCACATCTGGTATTTCAAGAGCCCCACGAGCTTCCCGATGAGCCGTATGCTCGACATCAAGTCCAAGGACCTCGAGAAGGTTCTGTACTTTGCCAGCTACATCATCACCGAGGTTGACTACGAGGCCCGCGAGGCCGACGCTGACGATCTGCGCGAGGAGCTCGCCGCCGATCTGGAAGAGATCGATGCCGAGTGCGCCCGCCAGATCGAGTCCCTCAAGGAGCAGGGCGACCCCGAGAACTTTGACGAGTTCTCCGACGAGGAGCCGCTGACCCCCGAGGAGATCGCCTCCGGCATCGTCGACATCGAGGAAGAGTGCAAGGACGAGAAGCAGCTCCGTACGGACGCCTTCAACGCCTTCATGAAGCTCACCGAGCGCGACCTCATCTCCGATGAGCCGCTGTTCCGCGAGATGACCCGCTACTACTCCATGTACTTCAAGGGTGGCATGGGTGCCGAGGCCGTCCGCGACCTGCTCGCTGCCATCGACCTTCCTTCCGAGGCCGAGAAGCTCAAGGCCATCATCGCCGACGAGGACTCCCAGAAGCAGAAGCGCGAGAAGGCCGTCAAGCGCCTCGAGGTCGTTGACGCCTTCCTGAAGGGCGGCAATAGCCCCGCGAACATGATCCTGGACGTCATCCCGGTCATTCCGCCCGATCTGCGCCCGATGGTCCAGCTCGACGGCGGCCGCTTCGCCGCGTCCGACCTCAATGACCTGTACCGTCGCGTGATCAACCGTAACAACCGACTCAAGCGCCTGCTCGACCTGGACGCCCCTGCGATCATCGTGAACAACGAGAAGCGCATGCTCCAGGAGTCCGTGGACGCCCTGTTCGACAACGGCCGTCGTGGTCGCCCGGTCTCTGGCCGTGGCGGTCGCCCGCTCAAGTCGCTCGCCGAGGCCCTCAAGGGCAAGCAGGGTCGTTTCCGTCAGAACCTGCTGGGCAAGCGTGTCGACTACTCCGGCCGTTCGGTAATCGTTACCGACCCCAAGCTGCTGCTGCACCAGTGCGGTCTGCCCAAGACCATGGCGCTGGAGCTCTTCAAGCCCTTCGTCATGAAGCGCCTGGTCGAGCTTGGCAAGGTCGAGAACATCAAGGGCGCCAAGCGCGCTATCGACCGCGGTGCCACCTTTGTGTGGGACATCCTTGAAGAGGTCATCGACGGCCGCGTCGTGCTGCTCAACCGTGCACCGACCCTGCACCGTCTGTCCATTCAGGCCTTTGAGCCGGTGCTGGTCGAGGGCAAGGCTATCCACCTGCACCCGCTGGTCTGCTCGCCCTTCAACGCCGACTTCGACGGCGACCAGATGTCTGTCCACGTGCCGCTGTCCAGCCAGGCTCAGGCCGAGGCTCGCGTGCTCATGCTCTCTGCGAACAACCTGCGCTCGCCGGCATCCGGCAAGCCGGTTAACATCCCCTCGCAGGACATGATCATCGGCGTGTACTACCTGACCCAGGTCCGCGACGGTCTGCCGGGCGAGAACCACGTGTTCTCGAGCTTCGACGACGCGCTGCACGCCTATGACTGCCGCTCCGAGGTCGACATGCAGGCCAAGATCCAGGTCCGCGTGTCCGCCGAGAACGCCAACGTCATCAACGAGGACGGCACCCGTATCTTCCGCGTCAAGAACGGCAAGAACGAGTTCGTCGACTACGACGTCACCGGTAACAAGACCGCGCGCTTCGAGACTTCTATCGGCCGCATCATCTTCAACCGCCAGTGCCTGCCCGAAGACTATGAGTTCATGAACTACAAGATGGTCAAGGGCGACGTGGCTAAGCTGGTTGCTGACTGCTGCGATCGTTACCCCGAGGCCAAGGTCGGCCCGATCCTCGACGCCATCAAGTACTCCGGCTTCCACTACGCTACCCGCGCCGGCCTCACCATCTCGGTGTGGGACGCTCTCATCCCTGCCGAGAAGCAGGGGCTGCTCGACCGCGCCCAGGCCAACGTCGACCAGATCAACGAGTACTTCGAGGAGGGCTTCATCAACGAGACGGAGCGCCACATCGAAGTCGTTAACGAGTGGACCGCTTGTACCGATAAGGTTGCAGCGCTCATGCTCGACATGTTCGACGAGGAGAACCCGCTGTACATGATGGCCGACTCCGGCGCCCGTGGTTCTAAGACCCAGCTGCGTCAGCTCGGCGGCATGCGCGGCCTGATGGCAGACATGTCCGGCGAGACGATCGACCTTCCCATTAAGGCGAACTTCCGCGAGGGCCTGCTGCCGCTCGAGTACTTCATTTCGACCTACGGCGCCCGTAAGGGCCTGGTCGATACCGCATCCCACACCTCGGACTCTGGTTACCTGACCCGTCGTCTGGTCGACGTGGCCCAGGACGTCATCGTCCGCGAGGAGGACTGCGGTACGCACGAGGGCGTCACCTACAACCTCATCATCCCTGGCACCACCGACCTCAACACCGACCTCGTCGGCCGTTGCTTTATTGAGGACGTCGTGGCTCCCGATGGCGCCGTGCTCTTTGAGCAGGACGGCTACATCGAGAAGGTCGCCGACATCCAGAAGATGGTCGATGCCGGCCTCAAGAAGGTCAAGCTCCGCGCGCTGCTCACCTGCCGCTCCAAGTACGGCGTGTGCCAGAAGTGCTACGGCTGGGATCTTTCCACCCGTCGTCCGGTCGCCATCGGTACCGCGGTCGGCATTATTGCCGCCCAGTCCATCGGCGAGCCCGGTACGCAGCTTACGATGCGTACCATTCACTCCGGCGGCGTCGCTGGCGTCGACGATATTACGCAGGGTCTGCCTACGGTCAGCCGTATGTTCGATATCGTCGGCAACGTCAACGAGAAGATTCTGGGTCGCGAGGCCGAGCTGGCTCCGTACTCCGGTCACCTCTCGATTAAGCCCGAGAAGTCCGAGTACGTGCTGACGCTCACCGACTCCGAGGATCACACCCGTGTTCTCGATGAGCGCCGCGTCCCCGCTTCGGTGCGCTTTATGCCCGAGATCGAGGACGGCTGCGAGGTTCGCGCCGGCGACCAGATCACCAAGGGCTTCGTCAACTTCCGCAACCTGCGCAAGCTGACCGACATCGAGTCGACGATGCACACCTTCGTCGAGAGCGTCAAGGACGTCTACACCAGCCAGGGCGTCGACCTGAACGACAAGCACATCGAGGTGCTCGCACGCCAGATGCTGCGTCGCGTTCAGATCACCAACCCCGGCGACTCCAAGTACCTGCTTGGTCAGTATGTTGACCGCTACGAGTTTGCCGACGAGGTTGAGCGCGTTGCCCGTCTGGGCGGTCAGGCTCCTGTGGCCGAGCCCGTCATCCTGGGTACGCTCAAGGTCGCGTCCAACATCGATTCCTGGCTGTCGAGCGCTTCGTTCATCCGTACCGCCGGCGTCCTTACCGAGGCTGCCATCGAGGGCAAGGTCGACCACCTGCTCGACCTTAAGTCCAACGTCATCGTCGGTAAGAAGATCCCGGCTGGTACCGGCCTCAAGCCGTACGCCAACGCCAAGCTGACGTATCGCACGGCCGACGGCTACGTGGATATCGACGGTCCGGCTTCGCCCAACGCCAAGTCGCTGCCCGAGTGGGCTCCTGTGGAGCTCAAGGACCTGGACGAGCAGCTCCCGCAGCAGCTCGACTGGGCCGGCTACGACGAGTTCGGTGGTGCTGACGGTTCGTTCACCCGCAACGGCCACACTATCTCCGCCGAGAAGGCTCGCCTGTACCTGTTCGACGACCTGGGCGTGTCGCAGCGCTGGACCAACAAGTTCAGCGAGGTCGGCATCGAGACGGTCGGCGACCTGGTCGGCAAGTCCGAGGAGGATCTGCTGCGCATCGATGGCATCGGTGCCAAGGCGATCGAGGAGCTCCGTGACGGCCTGGAGGCCCACGACCTGCTCTACATCCTCGAGAACAACGACGACGTTGCCGACGAGGAAGACCTCTCGCAGCTGCTGCAGATGGTCTTTAGCCCCGACGGTCCGGACGACATCCTGCTGGGCACCTCCGCCACGCCGACGCATCACGCCGACGCCGACGAGGAGCTCCTGGGCGCCCCGATCGACGACAAGAAGGCTCCCGCCAACGGTGCCATCAACGAGGACATGGCTTCCCTCGACGAGCTGCTCAACCAGCTCGTGGACACCGACGACGCCGAAGAGGCCAAGGACAACGACGAGGAGTAATTAGTTCCGCCGTTCTAACGAACGGCGGCGACCTCCGTCGCTGCGCGGCCCCCAGAGCTACAATCTGTCATTCAAAAGGCAGGGCATGACCAAAAGGTCAATGCCCTGCCTTTTTCATGCCACCTTGTACGCTCTGGGGGCCGCTCGCTTGCGTATGCTCAACCTGTTGCGTTCCGTTGATCCCTTGCCAAAAAAGGGACAGGTTTATTTTGGTAGGTTTTTCCTGCTTGAATTTGAAACATTTCGTCCGGTCAGAGCGTATCTATGGTGAGGGCCTCATCGAGAACTACTAACGTCACCGGGAGGTGATTATGGAAGAACAAGCATTTAGACAGGCGGTCGAAGACCACCGGGATGTCGTGTTTCGGATCGCGTTGACGTACCTGCGTGATCGCGCCGACGCCGACGATGTCGCTCAAGACGTCTTTCTGAAGTTACTCAAAAGCGATGCGCAATTTGAAAGCTGGGAACATCTTCGTCGATGGCTTATCCGGGTCACGATCAATGAATGCAAATCTCTCTTTCGAAAGCCGTGGAGACGCGTGGAGGATATTGAGAACCTGGCCGATTCGCTTTCGATGGCGCAGGACGAGACCAAGGCCGTCCTGTCGGACGTCATGCGGCTTCCAGAACGATTTCGTATCCCCATCGTGCTCTATTACTATCTGGGCTTCTCGACTTCAGAGATTGCCGAGTTGTTGCACGTACCAGCCGCGACCGTTCGAACGCGTTTAGCTCGCGGCAGATCGAAACTCAAGTTCATCCTAGAGGAGGGCGACCGTGAAATCCAACCAAATCAAGCAGGCCTTCGAGTCCGTCCAAGCCGATAGCGATCTTGCTGACCGTGTTCTTTATGCCGCTGCTGGTGAGCCGCTTCGCCGAAAGGGTCACGCGAAGCCTCTGTATGTTGCTGTGATCGGATGCCTTGCCGGGGTGTTGGCGACCGGAGGGGTCGCCTACGCCGTTGTCAATTCCAGTTATTTTGCCTCTGCCTGGGGAAACCATGGCAACGGAGAGTCCGTTACCTGGACTCAAGGTGGCTCGTCGGGGACTAAATATACCTACACCAGAGAGTTTGGTGATGGTATCGCGCCCCAAAGCTTGGAGGGTTCAGTACAGAAGGTCAATCTGTCCGTCGAGGGCAACGGCTATACACTCGACATTCATGATATGGCTATCGACCAAAACGGCTGCGGTGCTGTGACGTTTACGCTGTCCAATCCAAATGGTGTTAACTACTACAAGCCGGCAGCAGAGACAGGCGAACTTGTTCTCTATGGTGAAGAAGAACAAGGCATCGGTACACCCAGCATGAACTTCGGCGAGGAATGGGCTGACACACGCTGCACCATTGATAAGGACACATCAAGCGATACTGTCATTAATGGCACGATGTACTTTGCTTCTATGGATCGCGAGCGAGGTTTTCAACATGCGGTCACCTGGAATATCTCGTGGACCGAGGGCGAAGGAGAGGATGCGAAGCCGTTCGAGGCATCGACGCCCGAGTTTAGCGTTGGAGCGTACGTCGATACTAAGGAACTCCGCTCCGATGACTCGCCTCTCGAGATCAGCCCGTTTTCCATCCAGACGCACATCGATGATCTGGGCATTGACGCAGTCACGAAGAAGTTGACGGTTACCTACAAGGATGGATCGGAGCAGATTATCGAAGATGACGACGCAGGGGCGTTCAACTTATATTTTTCTTATACGCGCAATAGCGGAGAGAACATCTGGGTGCCAACGAAGTTGATTGATGTCGACCAAGTGGTCTCAGTAACGCTTGAGGGCACACGCTGCACTTCAACAGGGGGCGCCGAAACGTCGGAACCCTTTACCATCGTCTATTCGTAAGATTTGGGGCCGCTTCCTACTAGGGGAGGCGGCCCATTTTGCATTAAATGGACGGTTAGATTGAACGCTATTTGTCTGATTCTCGGAAGAACGTGGCAAATGGATGCGGATCACCGTGAAGAGCGGCGTTTTCCCAGATAAAACCGACCAAAATAAACCTGTCCCTTTTTGGCAGGTAACGTTGCCCCGACGAGCACGTCGGATTCCCGGCCCGGGCGGCCCGCTGTTTAAGTTTGTCGCGAGTTCCGCACGCAAAGGAAAGCACTTAATGTGCTTTCCGTCTTGCGCAGGACTGTAGAGCAGCAAACTTAAACAGCGGGCCGCCCGGACCGGGAATCCGCCAGCGCGCACAGGAGGGGATTCCTTTTGTGTAGGCTTTGCGGAAATGTGCCAATTTTGGGATACGCCCGGCGGCGTGGTCTGTTGACGGCACAGCTAACGCCACGTATCCTATCGAACTGCGTGTTTCGTAGGGGGATGCTGACCCCTCGATTCAAGCCGTTGCACTTTACAGAAAGCTGGAATCATTCGAGAAGGAGTACGCTTTGCCTACTATTAACCAGCTGGTTCGCCAGGGCCGTCGTTCCGTGCCCAAGAAGTCCAAGAACGCTGCTCTGCAGCACAACTCCCAGAAGCGCGGCGTGTGCACCCGCGTCTTCACCACGAGCCCCAAGAAGCCGAACTCGGCTCTTCGTAAGGTTGCCCGTGTTCGCCTTGTCAACGGCATCGAAGTTACTGCTTACATCCCGGGTGAGGGCCACAACCTGCAGGAGCACTCCATCGTGCTCGTCCGCGGCGGTCGTGTCCGTGACCTCCCTGGTGTCCGTTATCACGTCATCCGTGGCGCCTACGACGCTGCTCCGGTCCAGAACCGTATGCAGGCCCGTTCCAAGTACGGTGCTAAGCGCCCCAAGGCTAAATAAGCCAGATAACGTTTTGATACTTTCGCCGTGTGCCGTCTTGAGCGCCGCACGGTAGACACTTAAGGAGATTTCACATGCCGCGTCGTGCAGCAGCTAATCGTCGTGAGGTTCAGCCTGACGCCGTTTACAACAACCGCCTGGTGACTCAGCTCATCAACAAGGTCCTTCTTGACGGCAAGAAGGCCACCGCTGAGCGCATCGTTTACACCGCTTTCGAGATCGTTGCCGAGAAGTCCGAGGGTGGCGACGCTCTCGCTACCTTCAAGAAGGCTATGGACAACGTCAAGCCCACGCTCGAGGTTAAGCCCAAGCGTGTCGGTGGCGCTACCTATCAGGTCCCGATGGAGGTCAACTCCCGTCGTTCCACCGCTCTGGGTATCCGCTGGATCGTCAACTTCTCCCGCGCTCGCAAGGAGAAGACCATGGCCGAGCGTCTCGCCAACGAGATCCTCGACGCCTCCAACGGCCTGGGCGCTTCCGTCAAGAAGCGTGAGGACGTCTTCAAGATGGCCGAGGCCAACCGCGCGTTCTCTCACTATCGTTGGTAAGTTAAGGTAAGGAACTAACATGGCTAAGCCTAAGTACAAGCTTTCCGATACCCGTAACATCGGCATCATGGCCCACATCGATGCCGGTAAGACCACCACGACCGAGCGTATTCTTTACTACACCGGTAAGACCCACAAGATCGGTGAGGTCCATGAGGGCGCTGCCACCATGGACTGGATGGTTCAGGAGCAGGAGCGCGGCGTAACCATTACCTCCGCTGCTACCACGTGCTTCTGGAACAAGGACGGTAAGGACTACCGCATCCAGATCATCGACACCCCGGGCCACGTTGACTTCACCGCCGAGGTCGAGCGCTGCCTGCGCGTCCTCGATGGCGCTGTCGCCGTCTTCGACGCCGTTGCCGGCGTTCAGCCCCAGTCTGAGACCGTTTGGCGTCAGGCTTCTACCTTCAACGTCCCCCGCATCGCCTTCATCAACAAGTATGACCGCGTGGGCGCTGACTTCTTCAACGCTATCGAGACCATGAAGGATCGTCTCGACGCCAACGCCGTGGCCGCTCAGGTCCCGATGGGCGCCGAGGACAACTTCTGGGGCGTCATCGACCTGGTCACCATGACTGCATGGGACTTCAAGGCCGACGAGAAGGGCATGACCTACCCCGAGCCGATGGACGAGATCCCGGCTGAGTTTGCCGACATCGCTGCCACCAAGCGCGAGGAGCTCCTCGACGCTGCTGCCAGCTTTGACGACGAGCTCATGGAGAAGATCCTCATGGAGGAGGACTTCACCGTCGAGGAGCTCAAGGCTGCTCTGCGCAAGGGCGTTCTGGCCAACGAGCTCAACCTCGTCTTCGTGGGTTCCGCCTACAAGAACAAGGGCGTTCAGGAGCTGCTCGACGCTGTCGTCGACTACCTGCCCAGCCCGCTTGACGTCGAGGCCGTCACCGGTACCGATCCGGACACCGGCGAGGAGATCGAGCGTCATCCTTCCTTCGACGAGCCCTTCTCCGGCCTGGTCTTCAAGATCATGACCGACCCGTTCGTCGGTAAGCTCACCTACGTCCGCGTTTACTCCGGCCGCGCCGAGTCCGGCTCCTACGTTGTCAACGCTTCCAACGGTCAGCGCGAGCGACTCGGCCGCATCCTCGAGATGAACGCCGCCGAGCGTATCGACCGTGACGACGCTGCCGCCGGCGACATCGTCGCTTGCGTCGGCTTCAAGAACTCCACCACTGGTGACACCCTGTGCGCCGAGGGCAAGGAGATCGTCCTCGAGAAGATCGAGTTCGCTAAGCCCGTTATCGACGTTGCCATCGAGCCCAAGACCAAGGCCGAGCAGGACAAGATGTCCCTGGCTCTGACCAAGCTCGCCGAGGAGGACCCGACCTTCCAGGTGTCCACCAACCACGAGACCGGCCAGACCATCATCGCCGGCATGGGCGAGCTGCACCTCGAGATTATCGTCGACCGTCTGCTCCGCGAGTTCAAGGTTGACGCTAACGTTGGTAAGCCCCAGGTTGCCTACCGCGAGACCGCTGGTCACGACGTCGAGAAGGCTGAGGGCAAGTTCGTCCGTCAGTCCGGCGGTCGCGGTCAGTACGGCCACGCTGTCATCAAGCTCGAGAAGATGGAGGAGGGCTTCGGTTACGAGTTCGTCAACGCTATCGTCGGCGGCGTCGTGCCCAAGGAGTACATCCCGTCCATCGACAAGGGCATCCAGGAGGCCCTGAACACCGGTGTTATCGCCGGCTTCCCGGTCCTCGACGTTAAGGTCACCCTGTTCGACGGTTCTTACCACGAGGTCGACTCCTCCGAGGCCGCCTTCAAGATCGCCGGTTCCATGGCTATCAAGGACGCCCTCAAGAAGTCCGATCCGCAGCTGCTCGAGCCGATCATGGCTGTCGAGGTCGAGACCCCCGAGCAGTACATGGGCGACGTTATGGGCAACCTCTCCGGTCGCCGCGGCAAGATCGAGGGCATGGAGGATCGCAAGAACAGCAAGCTCATCCGTGCCAAGGTGCCGCTGGGCGAGATGTTCGGTTACGCTACCGACCTTCGCTCCCAGACCCAGGGCCGTGCATCCTACACGATGCAGTTCGACTCTTATGAGCCCGCGCCCAAGTCCATCGTGGACGAGGTCATGAGCAAGAACGCCTAAGTTCGAGCTCCCTGTTACGTAATCCGCGAGAACATCTCTCGCACTCTTTGGAGGTTTAAGTTGGCTACCCAGAAGATCCGCATTCGCCTCAAGGGCTATGATCACGAGGTCGTCGATCAGTCCGCGAAGCTCATCGTTGAGACCGCTCAGAAGACCGGCGCTCGCGTTTCCGGTCCTGTCCCCCTGCCCACCGAGCGCAACCTGTACACGGTTATCCGCTCGCCGCACGTGAACAAGGACTCCCGTGAGCAGTTCGAGATGCGCACCCACAAGCGCCTCATCGACATCCTCGACCCCACCTCGGGCACCGTTGATTCGCTCATGCGTCTCGACCTCCCCGCTGGCGTCGACATCGACATCAAGCTCTAAGCGATATCGCTCATAGCTTACAGAGCCCCGCTGCCATTACGGTAGCGGGGCTCTTTTGTTTTGCATGATGGGTTTGGATCGCCGGGTAAGGCTGCCGAGCGGCTGGCTGTGGCGACCTACTCACTCAAGGGGCGCAATGACGCTTCCTCAAAATGGAAGAATCGCAAGCCGTCTTCTGTTTCGATGCACGCACGACCAAAGCCATCGACCGTTTTAAAGATGCCTCGCGCCAGCTCGTCACAGGCAGGGGAGCGGGCGATAACGTGCTTTCCAATCCAATTGAGGTGAGCGACATATTCGCCGTGGACGGGCGCGAGCGGTCCGGTGTTTTCTTCCATGGCGTTGAGGCGTTCTGCCCAGGCATCTACAGTGTCTATAACTGCGTGATAGACCTCATCGAGGAGTATGTCGACAGCAGGAACGTTCTCGTTAAGGTCCGAGAGACCGATTGCCGGCAGGCCGCCATCGGGCACCTCTTGGGGCGCATAGTTCACATTGACACCAATGCCACAGACGGCGAAAGGTTTGCCTTCGTTATCGCGTGCGGCCTCGACCAGAATGCCGCCGAGTTTGCGTCCACGCGCGACCAGGTCGTTGGGCCATTTGAGGCCAATCTCGTTTGCAAGACCCTGTTTTTCGAGCGCCTCGAGCACCGCTAGGCCGCTGACGGCAGCAAGACCAGAGTACTTCGCAGGATTAACGCATGGACGCAGGACAATCGAAAGCAATAGGTTGCCGGCGGTTGAATCCCACTTGTGGCCGCGCCGGCCGCGTCCTGCTGTCTGAGCCCGGGCGGCAAGTCCTGTGCCGTGCGGCGCTCCCTGTTTTCCTGCTTCGAGCAGGTCATCGTTGGTCGATCCGGTTACGTCGACTATCGTTAATTTGGCATCCATAACGGCTGCTACCTCCTTAATGAATAAGTGAATAACGCAATGGTGTCGAGAGAGACACAATGTGAAGCCTTTGTCGCATTTGGACAATTTAATGTTAACACGTTAACAACGACTGAAATGCGCTATCCTCTCTTGGTCGATGTAAACACGTCAACAACTCAAAGGAGGTTAGTGATGGGTTTCACGATTCTTGGAACAGGCTCGGCGCTTCCCAAGCGCAGTGTTTCCAATGACGAGCTGTCCGAGTTCCTCGATACCTCGGATGAGTGGATTTTTACCCGCACAGGCATCAAGAGCCGTCATGTGTGCACCACCGAGTCGCTCGACGACCTTGCCGTGGCAGCGAGCGAGCAAGCGCTCCAGACGTCCGGAATCGATGCGAGCCAGCTGGATCTTATCGTCTGTTCGACGACGACGGGCGATCATCTCGTTCCTGCCGAAGCGTGCGCCATTGCTGAGCGCCTGGGTGCCACATGTCCTGCTTTCGACGTTTCGGCGGCCTGTGCCGGCTTCGTATTTGCGCTCGATGTCGCCGAGGGCTATATCACCCGCGGTCGTGCCGAGCGTGTGTTGGTCATTGCTGCCGAGCAGATGACGCGCGCGCTCGACTGGACCGACCGCGCCACCTGTGTGCTCTTTGGCGATGGGGCAGGCGCCGCGGTGATTGAGGCTGGGGGAGACAGCCCCCTTGCCGTTGAGCTTTCGACGGCGCCCGACGTCGAGACGTTGTGCGTTCCCGGTCTGGTCGGCACCTCGCCGTTTAAGGCCTCCGCGGATAGCGAGAGCCTGCTGTCCATGAATGGCCGCCGCGTGTTCAAGTTCGGCGTCAACGCCATCTGCGACACGGTCCATAAGCTTGCGAGCGATGCGGGCATTTCGGTCGAGGGCATCGACCATTTTGTATTCCATCAGGCTAACGAACGAATCCTGAGTCAGGCGGTCAAGCGCCTCGGCGTGCCAGGCGAGCGCGTGGTTCGAACGCTGCGCGAGACCGGCAACATTTCGAGCGCCTGCATTCCCTTTGCGCTTGACCGGCTGGCACGCACCGACGCACTGAATGCGGGCGATACCATCGCCCTCGTTGGATTTGGCGCCGGTCTGGATATAGGTGGCTATCTACTTCGTTGGAAGTAGTCGCACATAGGAAATAAAAACGCCCCTAGGGCACAAACAAAGGAGAACTACCATGGCAGATCAGAAGACCTTCGAGCGCGTTTGCGATGTTATCCGCGAGACCGCCGGTCTTGACGACGTCGAGATGAAGCCCGAGTCCACGCTCGAGGAGATTGGTCTCGACAGTCTGGGCACCGTCGAGATCCTCGTCGCCGTTGAGGACGAGTTTGGCATCCAGCTCGATACCGAGGAGAACCCCAAGACGGTCGGCGAGTTCGCCGATACGGTCGAGGCGGCATTGGAGAAGTAGAGATGCTCAAGACTCCTCTCTGCGATCTGCTCGGCATCGAAAAGCCCGTGTTCCAGGGCGGTATGGCCTGGATCGCCGACGCCTCGCTGGCGTCCGCAGTGTCCGAGGCGGGCGGCTTAGGGATTATCGCGGCCATGAACGCCGACGCCAACTGGCTGCGCGACCAGATTCATGAGCTGCGCGCCAGGACGGATAAGCCCTTTGGCGTCAACGTCATGCTCATGAGCCCGTTTGCCGACGAGGTCGCGCGGGTCGTGATTGACGAGCGGGTGCCGGTCGTCGTGACGGGTGCCGGCAATCCCACCAAGTACATGAAGGCGTGGAACGAGGCGGGCATCAAGGTCATCCCGGTCGTTGCCTCGGTGGCGCTGGCGCGCCTCGTGGCGCGTCGTGGAGCCACTGCCGTGGTTGCCGAGGGTACCGAATCAGGCGGCCATATTGGCGAGACCTCGACGATGGCACTGGTGCCGCAGGTTGTCGATGCGGTCGATATTCCCGTGGTTGCGGCTGGCGGTATCGCCGATGGCCGCGGCGTGGCGGCCGCCTTTATGCTGGGCGCCGCCGGCGTGCAGGTGGGTACGCGCTTTCTGATCGCAGATGAGTGCACCGTATCGGAGCAGTACAAGGAGATGGTCCTGAAGGCCAACGACACCTCGACGCGTGCGACCGGCCGCTCGACGGGACACCCGGTGCGTGCCCTCAAGAGCCCCTTCACCAACGCCTACGCCAAGAGCGAGGCGGCGGGCGTAAGCGTCGAGGAGCTCGGGGCCATGGGCACGGGCGCCCTTCGCAAGGCCGCCAAGGACGGCAATTACGAAGAGGGCTCGTTTTTGTGTGGACAGATTGCCGGCATGGTCAACGAGCGCCAAAGTGCACGTGAAATCGTTGACGACCTGGTCGATGGCGCCGAGCACGTCCTGAAGGGTGCGTGCGCATGGGTGGCGTAGCGTTTCTGTTTGCCGGCCAGGGCGCCCAGCACCCCGCGATGGGCGTCGACCTGATCGAGGCATCGCCGGCCGCCGCCGAGGTGTTCGCCATTGCCGACGAGGTGCGCCCGGGGACCAGTGAGCAGTGCCGAAGCGCCTCCAAGGAGGAACTCTCGCAGACCGAGAACACGCAGCCGTGCGTGTTCGTTCACGATCTGGCAGCGGCTGTCGCCCTGCGTGAGCGCGGCGTGGTACCTGCCGCCTGTGCGGGTTTTTCGCTTGGCGAGGTCGCCGCGCTCACCTTTGCGGGGGCGTTCGATACGCGAGCGGGCTTTGAGCTCGTGTGCGAGCGCGCGGCGCTGATGGCCGCGGCTGCCGAGCGCCATCCGGGCGGCATGCGCGCCGTCATCAAGCTCGATGCGGCGCAAGTCGAGAACCTGGCAAAACAGGCCGGCGAGGACTGCTGGCCGGTCAACTACAACAGTCCGCAGCAGACGGTTGTTGCCGGAGCGCCCGAGGCGCTGCAGGAGCTCGACGTCCTAGTAAAAGAGGCTGGCGGCCGCGCTATGAAAGTCGCGGTGTCGGGCGCATTTCATAGCCCCTATATGGCCGAGGCGACCTGTGGCCTTGCTGCATATATCGAGGCCGGTCACGCGCCGTCCCCGCTGCTGATTCCTGTTATGGCAAATATGACAGCGGCGCCCTATCCGGCCGACCCGCAGGCGGCAGCGGAGATGCTGGCCAACCAGGTGAGTCATGCCGTGCGCTGGGTCGACACGCTGCATGCTCTGCAGGATCAAGGCATCGATACGTTTATTGAGGTCGGCCCTGGCAAAACGTTGTCCGGCTTGGTCAAGCGTACGTTGAGCGACGTTCGCGTGTATTCGTGCGAAACGGCCGAGCAGGTCGCAGCTATTGCCGACGAGCTCGCATAGTCCACAGGGCTGTAACCCGAAAGGAATGACATGGGCAACTTGAACAACGGCGCGCTCGAGCGCAACGACTCACGTCGCGTGGCACTGGTCACGGGCGGCTCGCGGGGTATCGGCCGCGCCTGCGCTGTCGGTCTGGCGGAGGACGGCTTTGATATCGCCGTCGTCTATGCCGGCAGCGTCGATGCGGCGCGCGAGACGTGCGAAGCCTGTGAGGCGGTTGGCGCCACGGCACGCGCATATCAATGCGACGTGGCCGATCCCGTTGCCGTCAACGCGTGTGTGGAAGCGGTCCTCAACGACTTTGGTTCCATTTGGGCGCTCGTCAACAATGCCGGCATCACCCGCGATGGCCTGCTCATGCGCATGGGCGATGACGCATTCGATCGCGTGCTCGATGTCAATCTCAAGGGAACATTCAATATGACGCGCGCGCTCACCAAGACCTTTATGCGCCAGCGCGGCGGTTGCGTCGTCAACATGAGCTCGGTCGTGGGCCTGATGGGCAATGCCGGGCAAGCCAACTACGCTGCTTCCAAGGCGGGCGTGATAGGGCTTACCAAGGCGGTGGCGCGCGAGCTTGCGCCTCGTGGCGTACGAGCGAACGCGGTCGCCCCCGGGTTTGTCGAGACAGATATGACGGCAAAGCTCTCGGAGAAGGTGCGTACGGCAACCGAGGAACAGATTCCCCTTAAGCGCATGGCACGCCCCGAGGAAGTGGCCGGCGTGGTGCGCTTTTTAGCGAGTGATGCGGCTGCCTACATTACGGGCGAGGTCGTGCGCGTCGACGGCGGAATGGCGATGTAGAAACCAGGGCCGAAGAACGGCTTGGATGAGGAGACCATGATGGAACAGAGAGTTGCAATCACCGGCATCGGTGCCGTATCGTCGCTCGGCAACACCGCGCTTGCCACCTGGGCGGCCATGTGCGCCGGGACCTGTGGCATCGGCCCGATCACGCACTTCGATACCGATGCGTTTACCGTCAAGGTGGCGGCCGAAGTCAAGGGCTTTGACGGCAACGAGTACTTTGGCAAGCGTGACGCCAAGCATCTCGATCCCTGCGTTCAGTTTGCGCTGGTGGCTTCGGACGAGGCCATGCACGATGCGGGCTTTGATGCCGAAGGCGCCATCGATCGCGAGCGCCTGGGCGTTTACGTGGGGTCGGGCGTGGGCGGCATGCAGACGCTCGTCGACAACGTCCATACGATTGCCGACCGTGGGCCCCGCCGCGCATCGCCTTACATGATCGCGATGATGATCCCCAACATGGCATCGGGCAATATCGCAATCCGTCACAAGGCAAAGGGACCGACCCTGCCAGTCGTGACTGCGTGCGCGACCTCGGCCCATGCGGTGGGCGAGGCGTTCCGTGCTATCAAGCACGGCTATGTCGACGCGATCCTCGCGGGCGGTGCCGAGGCGGCCATTATCCCCGATGCTGTTGCAGGCTTTACGTCCTGCCGCGCATTGACCACCAACCCCGATCCCGCGACGGCCTGCCGCCCGTTCGACGCAGACCGCGATGGCTTTGTGATGGGTGAGGGCGCCTGCGTGCTCGTGCTCGAGAGCATGGAACATGCGCAGGCGCGCGGTGCGCACATTTATGCCGAGGTCGTGGGCTACGGCAACACCGATGATGCCTATCACATCACGAGCCCCGATCCCGAGGCTGCCGGCATTGCCCGTGCGATATCGCTGGCGGTGGCCGAGGGCGACGTTAAGCCTTCCGAGGGCCTCTACATCAACGCTCACGGCACCTCGACTAAACTCAATGATTCGTCTGAGACGGCGGGCATTAAGCGTGCGCTCGGCGAGGACGCGGCACGCGCCGCGCACGTCTCGTCGACCAAGTCGATGACCGGCCACATGATCGGTGCTACGGGTGCCATCGAGGTCATGGCCTGCGCCATGGCGCTCGAGCAGGGCGTGGTGCCCCCGACCATTAACTACCACACACCCGATCCCGCCTGCGATCTTGACTACACGCCCAATCGCGCGGTTCGCGCCGACCTTACCTGGGCGCTTTCGACCAACCTGGGCTTTGGCGGGCACAACGCCGCCATCGCGCTGCGTAGATATACGAGGAGCTAGAGCATGGATTCCAAAAGACTTGCCGAGATAGCCGATGTTATGGAGGACCGCGGCCTCACGCGCGTACGCGTTGAGGAGCCCGATGGCACCGCGGTCGAACTCGAGCGCGCGAGCGCCGCGCAGCCGGTTGCCGTGCCCATGCCTATGCCGGGTGCCGTGACTGCTCCGGCGGTGGCTCCTGTCGCCATGCCTGCCGCCGCACCGGAGCCCGCCGCGCAGACACCTGCCGCCGCACCGGAGCCTGAGGGTACCGAGGTGACTGCTCCCATGGTCGGCGTTTTCTATGCTGCCCCGGCGCCGGGCGACGAGCCGTTTGTGCACGTGGGCTCCAAGGTCAAGGCCGGCGAGACCCTCTGCATCATCGAGGCCATGAAGGTTCTCAACGAGGTGACGGCCGAGGCAGATGGCGAGGTGCTCGAGATTTGCGTGGCCGACGGCGACCTCGTGGAGTTT
Organism: uncultured Collinsella sp.; assembly: GCA_905194675.1. Taxonomy (GTDB): domain Bacteria; phylum Actinomycetota; class Coriobacteriia; order Coriobacteriales; family Coriobacteriaceae; genus Collinsella. The sequence continues at coordinate 17,433 of CAJJTG010000004.1, forward strand.
GGCAGCTGCCTCATGAGGATCGGATAGGTGATATCCATGAACAAAGAAGAGCTTAAAGAACTGTTGCCGCATCGCGAGCCGATGCTTTTGCTCGACGAAGCCGAGCTGGTGGGCGACGAGGCCCACGGCAAGATCACGATTACGGGCGACGAGTACTTTTTGCAGGGGCATTTTCCGGGAAATCCGGTCGTTCCCGGCGTGATCCAGTGCGAGATGCTCGCCCAGAACTGCTGCGTGCTGCTGATGGGCGATGAGGAAGCGCGCGGCGCGACGCCGTTCTACACGAGTTTGGACAAGGTGCGCTTTAAGCATCCGGTGCGCCCGGGCGACACGGTAGACCTGGTATGCTCCATCACGCGTGCGCGCGGGCCGTTCCGGTTTGCGACGGGCACCGCGAGCGTCAACGGCGAGGTGTGCTGCCGCGCCGATATGTCCTTTGCACTCATGCACGAAAGTTAAGGAAGGCTTCATGTTCGACAAAGTGCTCATCGCCAACCGCGGCGAGGTCGCGGTCCGTGTTATCCGCGCGTGCCGCGATATGGGCATCAAGACCGTCGCCGTCTACTCTACGGCCGATGCGGACGCGCTGCACGTGCAGCTTGCCGACGAGGCGTATTGCATCGGCGGCCCGCGTCTTGCCGAGAGCTACCTCAACGACGATGCCGTGCTCACCTGTGCCGTGAAGTCGGGGGCAAAGGCGATCCATCCTGGCTACGGTTTCTTTTCCGAGAAGGCGAGCTTCGTGCGCGACTGCGACAAGTACGGTCTGACGTTTGTCGGTCCCTCGGCCGAGGTCATCGACAACATGGGCGACAAGGACGCCGCGCGCCGAACGGCTGCCGCGGCGGGCGTGCCCATCGTGCCGGGCTGCGATTTGCTCAAAAGCCCCGAGGAGGCGACGGCCGAGGCCGAGCGCATTGGCTGCCCCGTGCTTATTAAGGCGCGTGCAGGTGGTGGCGGTCGCGGCATTCGCAAGGTCGAGCGCGTGGAAGATGCGGCAAAGGCGTTCATCGAGGCGCGTGCCGAGGGCGAGGCTGTTTTTGGCGACGGCGAGTGCTACATGGAGAAGTTCGTCGCGCCGGCGCACCACGTCGAGGTGCAGATTATGGCCGATAAGCAGGGCCATGTGTTTTCGCTCGGCGAGCGTGAGTGCTCGGTGCAGCGCCGCAACCAAAAGCTGATCGAGGAGAGCCCCGCGCCGTGCCTCGACGGACGCGATGATATTCGCGCGCGCATCCACAAGGCCGCGCGCGACCTGGCTCGTGCCGTTGGCTATGAGGGCGCCGGCACCATTGAGTTTCTGTACTCAGATGACGGCAATTTTTACTTTATGGAAATGAACACGCGCTTGCAGGTGGAGCATCCGGTTACGGAGTTTGTGACCGATACCGACTTGGTCAAGTGGCAGCTGCGCGTGGCAGCTGGCCAGCCTCTGCCGTTTGAGCAGGAGGACATGCCGGTCCGCAACCACGCCATGGAGTGCCGCATCAATGCCGAAACGCCGGACTTTCTGCCGTCATGTGGAACGATCACCGCGTTGCGTGTGCCGGGTGGTCCGCGCGTGCGTTGGGATTCCGCCATGTTTACCGGTGCTGCCGTTCCGCCGTACTACGACTCTATGCTCGGCAAGCTCATCGTGTGTGCGCCCACGCGCGACGGCGCCATTCGCAAGATGCGCTCGGCTCTGGGCGAGCTCATGATCGAGGGCGTGAGCGAGAACAGCGAGCTTCAGCTCGACGTACTGGCAAACGACGAGTTCTTGTCAGGCATGTATCACACCGATCTGATGGGGCATCTCTATGCTGATGAATAGAAAAGCGAAGGCGGTCAATGTTCTTGAGGGGCCGATGACCGAGTCGTGCGCCGAGTTTCCCGCGCGCCACGTGTTTATTAAGTGTCCGGAGTGCCGCCGTGTGATCGATGAGGCACGCCTGCACGACAACCTCGAGGTCTGCCCTCGTTGCGGCAAACACTTTCGCGTGAGCGGTCGCGCGCGCATGCGCATGACGGTCGACGAGGGCACGTTTGAGGAATGGGATGCCAATCTGGCGTCGGAGGATTTCCTCTCGTTTCCCGGCTATGCCGACAAGCTCAAGGGCGCGGTCGAGCGTTCGGGCGAGCGCGATGCCGTTGTGTGCGGCAGGGGCAAAATCTGCGGCTGCGATACGGCGCTCTTCTTTATGCACGCCAACTTTATGATGGGCTCGATGGGTTCCGTGGTGGGCGAGAAGATCTGTCGCACATTTGAGCGTGCGACCGAGCTGGGATTGCCGGTTGTCGGCTTTACCGTTTCGGGCGGCGCGCGCATGCAAGAGGGCGTGACATCGCTGATGCAGATGGCCAAGATTTCTGCGGCGGTTAGGCGCCACAGCGGGGCGGGCGGTCTGTATATCACGGTGCTCACCGATCCCACGACCGGAGGTGTAACCGCGAGCTTTGCCATGGAGGGCGACATTATCCTGGCCGAGCCCGATGCCCTGACGGCATTTGCCGGCCCGCGCGTGATCGAGCAGAACATGCACAAGCGCCTGCCCAAGGGATTCCAGCGCTCCGAGTTTTTGCTGGAGCACGGCTTTTGCGATGCCGTTGTTCCGCGTGGCGAGATTGCGCTCACGATAGGCGAGCTGCTGGCACTGCACGAAGGGCACGCGCCCGGCCTGGGGGCACCGCATGAAATCGTGCATACGGGTCGCCGCGGCAAAAAGCTGGGACACTTGTTCAAGCGCTCGTCGGCACCAAAAACCGCGCTCGAGATTGTCAAGCAGACCCGCTCGGCAGATCGCGTCACGGCAGGTGAGATGATCTCGCTGGGTTTGGATGGATTTGTGGAGCTGCACGGCGACCGTTACTTTGGCGACGACGCCGCTGTGGTGGCCGGCATTGGCTGGAAAGATGGACGCCCCGTAACGGTCATCGCCATCGAGCGCGGTACCACGACCAAAGAGCGTATGCGCCGCAACTTTGGCATGGCGCATCCCGAGGGCTACCGCAAGGCGCGGCGCCTGATGCGCCAAGCCGAAAAGTTTGGTCGACCGGTTCTGTGCCTGGTCGATACTTCGGGCGCGTTTTGCGGCATCGGTGCCGAGGAGCGCGGCCAGGGCGAGGCGATTGCCCAGAATCTCATGGAGATGAGCGGCCTTAAGACGCCGATTGTCTCGGTGGTGACAGGCGAGGGCGGCTCCGGTGGCGCGCTGGCGCTGTCCGTGGCCGACCGCATCCTGATGCTCTCGAGCTCGGCCTATTCGGTCGTGAGCCCCGAGGCCTGTGCATCGATCCTGTGGAAGGATACCGAGCGCGCGGATGAGGCCGCCGAGGCGCTGAAGCTCACGGCCCCCGATCTGTTGGCACTCGGCATCATCGACGGCATTGTTGACGATAGGGGCCTGTCGCATGAGGAGATCGCCGGTGCCGTCATATCCTCGGCATTTGATGCCTTCGATACGCTTGAGCAGCTCGACGACGCGACCCTCACGAACCTCCGCTACGAAAAGTACCGCGCAACCGGTCAGTACCGCACGATGTGACAAAGGGGCAGTCCGCATGTCACATTGGGAAAGGCGTTCCATGCCACAAGTTTCTAACACCTTGTTTACAACGACGGTTTCATCAAACGCCATGGCCGTGGTGGACTATCTGTCCAAAAGCATGATGTCGGCTCTGCCGTTTATTGTCTGCGCGGCATTGTTCCGCACCGTCGCCGTCATTATGGGCGAAGGCATGCTGGGCCTGTGGTCTGCCGATTCCGAAATCTATCGCCTGTTCTACAGTTGGCTCTACAACGCCGGCTACTACTTTTTGCCCATTTATCTTGGTTGGGCGGCCGCCCGCCAGCTCGGTTGCTCGGAGCAGCTGGGTATGATGCTGGGCGGCGTATTGATTGCACCCGATCTGCTTAAGCTTGTCGATGCCGCATCGACGGCGGGGGCATCGATGACTTATGTGTATGGTCTGGTTCCCGCGCCGGTCAACGATTACACGACGACTGTTATTCCGGTTCTCATCTCGGTGCCCGTGCTGTGGCGAGTGGAGTGTTTCTTTCAGCGCATTATCCCCAAGGCCGTGGCGTTTTCGTTCGTTCCGTTTGCGACCATGCTTGTCATGGTTCCGGTTTCGCTGTGTATCACGGCGCCGGCGGGCAGCTATCTGGGCATGCTGCTGGGCCAGCTTATGTTTATGCTTGGCAATTCCGGTGGCGTCGTGTCGCTGCTCACGCTCATGGGGCTTGCCGCGGGTTGGGAGTTCCTAAAGATCGCGGGCGTCAGCAACGTTGTCCTATCGCTCGCCTATGCGCAGTTTATGAGTGTGGGAACGGATTCGTGCATTCTGATCGCCGCGACGATGGCAACGTTTGCCGTTTGGGGCATGCCCTTTGGTGCGTCGCTCCGCGTTGCGGATAAGGACGAGAAGGCGCTCATGCTGGGCTATTCAATCTCGGGTGTTCTTGGCGGCGTAAGCGAGCCGGCGCTGTACGGTTGCGGCTTTAAATATGGCAGGTGCCTGACGTGCATGGCCATTGGCGGTGCCGTCGGAGGCCTTGTTGCGGCCGTGGGCCACGTTACGGCCTATACCATCGGCATGACGAATGTCCTCATGGTCATTGGCTTTGCCACGGGCGGCATCTCGAATCTGCTGTGGTGCTGTGCTGCCGGAGGTGTGGCATTTGCGGTGTCTGCGGCGCTGAGCTACTGCTTTGGCGTGGTGCCGGCGAGGGGGCAGGCGGCAGAAGACGAAGCCGATTCACCCGAAACCTCGAAGAGCGTGGTCGAAGTAAATGCGTAAACCTGTGCGACAAAGGGCGATTTCTTTGTCATGTTCCAAGGTCGTGGCCCGTGTGGGTTGCGGCCTTTTTGTATCTGTGGGGCAAAGTGGCTACACTACAATCCGTTTGAGCAATAGATATATAGGTAGTACCGTGGGGGCGGATATAGATGGTTGAGTGGATTGTTCGTCGTGCGCAGGGCGACCGTGCGCGCGTGGGCACGTTGACGGGCGTGGTGTGTATTCTCGCCAATGTTGCGCTTTGTGCTGCGAAGGGCGTAATTGGCGTGCTGTCGGGATCGGTTTCGATCGTGGCGGATGCCATGAACAACCTGTCCGATGCCAGCTCGAATATCGTGAGCGTGCTGGGCTTTAGGCTGGCGAGCAAGCCGGCCGACCCCGAGCATCCTTACGGACATGGCCGCTACGAGTATCTCTCGGGTCTGGTTGTGGCGGCGCTCGTGCTGCTTATTGGCATCGAACTGGTGAAGTCCTCGGTTGAGCGTATCGTCAACCCGGAACCTGTCGAGTTTTCGCTTGCCCTGGTGGCAGTTCTAGTGCTTTCGATGGTCGTAAAGCTGTGGATGGCGGCCCTCAACCAAAAGCTCGGTGACCGCATTGAGTCCGAGACGTTGCGTGCGACCGCTCAGGATTCCAAAAACGATGTCCTTGCCACAGGCGCCGTGTTAGCGTGCGCAATTGTTTCGCAGGTGACGCGCATCAATCTTGATGCTTGGGTCGGCCTTGCCGTTGGCGCCTATATCGGCTGGAGTGGTTTTGAGCTCATCCAGGATACGGTGAGCCCGCTTTTGGGCCAGGCGCCCGATCCCAAGCTGGTCAAACATATCCGAGACAAGATCATGAGCTACCCCGGCGTTTTGGGCGTCCACGACCTTATGGTTCACGATTATGGTCCGGGCAGGAAGTTTGCAAGTGCGCACGCCGAGATGGCGGCCGAGGCCAGCCCACTGGAAAGCCACGACACGCTCGATAACATCGAGCAGTCGTTTAGGGACGAGGACGGCATGATCGTCACGCTCCATTACGATCCCATCGTGACCGATGACCCCAAGCTGGCGAGCATGCGCCTGCGCATCAACGCAATGGCCCAGGAGATTGATAGCCGCCTTTCGATTCACGATCTGCGTTGCGTGCCGGGCCCTACGCACACCAACGTGATCTTTGACTGCGTGCGACCCTCGGATTTGGCGATGAACGCCGAGGACCTAAAGCGCGCGTTGGCGAAACGTGTCGAATCCGAATATCCCAAGTCGATTGCCAAGATCACGATCGACGAAGACTACGTAGGCCATACCCACGAGTAGGGCTGCGCCGGTAGAGCAAGTTATACAGAAGGGGAGAGCATGAAGCGTCTATATCTACTCCGCCACGGTCAGACAGAATTCAACGTTAAAAAGCTGGTCCAGGGCCGCTGCGATTCTCCGTTGACCGACCTGGGCCGCAAACAAGCGGGAAAGGCAGCCGCATGGCTCAAGGACCACGGCGTCGTTCCAGACAAAGTGGTCTCTTCGCCCTTAGGCCGAGCCATGGACACGGCAAGTCTCGTCGCAACCGAACTCCTCGGCCCGGATGCAGCAGTCGAGCCCTGCGAAGGCATCATCGAACGCAGCTACGGCACCTTCGAAGAAGGCCCCCACGACGCCCTGCCCACCGACGTCTGGGATCCAGGCGAGGACTTGGTCCCCTTTGGAGGAGAAGGAAGTCATGCCCTGCAAGAGCGCATGGTAGACACCCTCACCAATCTCATGGGCGCTGAGGGCATCGAAACCCTCCTAGCAGTAAGCCACGGAAGCGCCAGCCGCCAATTCATCAAGGCCGCAGCCCCAGAGGGCTTCGAGCTCCCAGCAAAACTCCCCAACTGCGCCATCATGATTTTCGATTTTGATGATGCGCGAGAAGAGGACGATGCGCCCCAATGCAAGTTCACCTTGCAGCAAATTGTGGACCCCCAACAAAGTCATTAGCCTGAACGAGCAGAGTTAAGCAGACATCAACGTGGCGTTCCCAGTGTGCGGCGGAGGGGGCGGGCCTGAGACATATTAAGGTTGTCGCGAGTTCCGCACGAACAGGAGAGCACTTAATGTGCTCTCCGTCGTGAGCAGGACTGTAGAGCAGCAACCTTAATATGTCTCAGGCCCGCCCCCTCCGCCGCACACTGGGAACGTGCCACGCACTTTACCTGCGTAAACAATGTGAGTGAAATATGAATCTCGATGGATACGCCCGCAGCCGTGTATACTAAACAGCTGTGTGTAACCAGGGGAGTATTCTGGCTGGACAAAATGCCTGCTTAATAGGGTTGTCAGGTAGTCCGGACGCAATACAAGGCTGGGGAGCACGTCGTGTAAGTAGTGGTCCTCTAGGGGCGTACGCTCGGTGGCGTACGCATTGTCCCAAGACCACGCGAGAGTTGGGATCATATCTTGATCAGCATGATTCTCGGCCGCAAGATTGGCATGACCCAGGTTTGGGACGAGGACGATAACGTCGTTCCCGTCACGGTCATCCAGGCTGGCCCCTGCGCTGTCTCGCAGGTTAAAACTCAGGCAACCGACGGCTATGACGCCGTCCAGATCGGTTTCGGCGACATCAAGGCCAAGAACGTGAACAAGCCCATGGCTGGTCACTTCGCCAAGGCTGGCGTCGAGCCTGTCCGCTTCCTTCGTGAGGTCCGCGTCGAGAACGGCGAGGAGCACAAGGTCGGCGAGGTCGTCACCGTCGCTGATTTCGCTGATGTCGAGAAGGTCGACGTCATCGGTACCTCCAAGGGTAAGGGCTTCCAGGGTCGCATCAAGCGCTGGGGTCAGCGCCGCGGTCCTATGACGCATGGTTCTCACTTCCAGCGTCACCCCGGTTCTATCGGTCAGTGCGCCTATCCTGCGCGCGTCCTCAAGGGCGTAAAGATGGCCGGTCACATGGGTAACGAGCGCGTTACCGTCAAGAACCTTTCCGTTGTCCGCATCGATGCCGAGCAGAACCTCATCTTGGTCAAGGGCGCTGTCCCGGGTGCCAAGAATGGTCTCGTCGCCATCCGTATGGCCTAAGGGCCCAGCCCATTTAGCCCAGCGTCATACCAAGGAGAACACTTAAATGGCAAAGTTTGAAGTAAAGAACAGCGAGGGCAAGAAGGTCGCCGAGGCCGAGCTCGCCGCTGAGGTGTACGGCATCGAGCCGAACATCCACGTTATGCACCACATCGTCAAGTGCCAGATGGCCTCTTGGCGTCAGGGCACCCAGTCTGCTAAGGGTCGCTCTGAGGTTTCCGGTGGCGGCAAGAAGCCTTGGCGTCAGAAGGGCACCGGCCGTGCCCGCCAGGGTTCCATCCGTGCTGCCCAGTGGCGTCACGGTGGCGTTGTCTTCGCCCCCAAGCCCCGTTCCTACGCTAAGCGTATGAACAACAAGGAGGTCAAGCTGGCTATGCGCTCCGCGCTGTCCGCCAAGCTGGCCGATGGCGAGCTCGTGCTCGTCGACGACTACGGCTTCGAGAAGCCTTCCACCAAGGCTGCCGTCGCCATGCTCAAGGCTCTCGGCCTTGAGGGCAAGCGTCTGACCATCATCGTTCGCGATGAGGACGTCAACGCCTACCTGTCGTTCCGCAACATTCCCAAGACGTTCATCATCACCGCTGACGAGGCCAACACCTACGATCTCGTCAACAACAACGCTGTGCTGATGCCCGCCGACATCGCCGCTCACTTCGGGGAGGTGCTTGCATAAATGACCGCCCACGAGATCATCATCCGTCCGATCGTGTCCGAGCGTTCCTTCTCCGGCATGGAGCAGAACAAGTACACGTTCGAGGTCGCCAAGGATGCTAACAAGTATCAGATCAAGGACGCTGTCGAGGAGATCTTCGGCGTCAAGGTCGTTCGCGTGAACACCCTGACGGTCAAGCCCAAGACCAAGCGCGTGCGCTATGTCGCCGGCAAGACCCGTTCTTGGAAGAAGGCCATCGTCACGCTGGCCGAGGGCGACACCATCGAGGTCTTTGGCAACCAGGCCTAAGACTCGCTGCTGTTGAGTGAGCTCATGCCTCCCAAATAGGGGAGGCGGGAGCTCAAGGTTTTGGGCGTATAAAATGGACACGCCCGGAACCGTGTATACGTCCGGTGTCATCGCACCCGAGGCAGAACCTCGAATCCCTGTCTGCGATGGCTAACGGATTCCTATTGAAAGGGATTGTAATGGCTGTAAAGCACCTTAAGCCGACCTCCGCTGGTAGGCGTTGGCAGACGATCTCCGACTTCTCCGAGATCACCTGCACCAAGCCCGAGAAGTCTCTTCTCGAGCCCCTGCCCAAGAAGGCCGGTCGTAACAACAACGGCCGCATCACCACCCGCCACCAGGGCGGCGGCGTGAAGCGTCGTTACCGCGTGATCGACTTCAAGCGCAACAAGGACGGCGTGCCCGCCAAGGTTGCCACGATCGAGTACGATCCGAACCGTTCCGCTCGCATCGCTCTGCTGCACTACGCTGACGGTGAGAAGCGCTACATCCTGGCCCCCAAGGGCCTCGAGGTCGGTCAGACCGTCATGTCCGGTTCTGACGCCGACATCAAGCCGGGCAACGCTCTGCCCCTCGCCGACATCCCCGTGGGTACGCTTATCCACGCCGTCGAGTTCCAGCCGGGCAAGGGCGCTGCTATCGCCCGTTCCGCCGGTAACTCCTGCCAGCTGATGGGTAAGGAGGGCAAGTACGCTATCGTCCGTATGCCTTCCTCCGAGATGCGCCGCATCCTCGTTACCTGCCGCGCCACCGTCGGTGAGGTCGGCAACGCCGATCACGCCAACATCGTCATCGGCAAGGCCGGCCGTAAGCGTCACATGAACGTGCGCCCGACCGTCCGCGGTACCGTCATGAACCCTGTCGACCACCCGCACGGCGGTGGCGAGGGCAAGAACCACACCTCTGGTCGTCCCTCTGTTACCCCCTGGGGTAAGCCGACGAAGGGCCTTCGTACGCGCAAGAAGAAGAAGGTCTCGAACCAGCACATCATTCGTCGCCGTAAGAAGTAATTTCGGATACCGAGTTTTAGGAGAAAGCACTTATGAGCAGAAGTCTCAAAAAGGGCCCGTTCGTGGAGACTCGCCTTCTCTCGCGTATCACCGCGATGAACGAGGCTGGCAAGAAGGACGTCGTGAAGACCTGGTCCCGCGCGTCCACCATCTTCCCCGAGATGGTTGGTCACACCATCGCCGTCCACGACGGCCGCAAGCATGTGCCCGTGTATGTTACCGAGTCCATGGTTGGTCACAAGCTCGGCGAGTTCGCGCCGACTCGTACGTTCCGTGGCCACAAGGCCAAATAGGGGGTTAACCGTAAATGGCAACTAAGTCTATTGAAACTGAGGCCACCGAGGTTCGCGCCGTCGCTAAGTACGTGCGTGTTTCCCCCAGCAAGGCCCGCCTGGTGGTCGATCTGATCCGCCGCAAGCCTGTCGCTCAGGCCTTCGACATCCTCCACTTCTGCGACCGCGCCGTCGCCGTGGATGTCGAGAAGGTTCTCCGTTCCGCCGTTGCGAACGCCGAGAACAACAACGGTCTGCGTGCCGACAACCTGGTTGTCGCCGCTGCCTATGTTGACGAGGGTCCGACGCTTAAGCGCATCCGTCCCCGCGCCAAGGGTTCCGCTTCTCGCATTCTGAAGCGTACTTCCCACATCACCGTCGTCGTTGCTCCTCGAAAGGAGGCGTAAAGCTGTATGGGTCAGAAAGTCTACCCCACCGGCTTCCGTCTTGGCATCACCGAGAACTGGCGCTCCCGCTGGTTCGCAGAGAAGGATTACGCTAAGACCCTCGGTAACGATCTCGAGATCCGCAAGTACCTCGAGAAGCGTCTTTCCCGCGCAGCTGTCTCCCGCGTCGAGATCGAGCGCGCTGGCGACAAGGTGAAGGTCATCATCCTCACCGCTCGCCCCGGCGTTGTCATCGGTAAGAAGGGTGCCGAGATCGATACCCTCCGCACCGAGCTCGAGAAGGTCGCTGGCGTCTCCAAGGGCCAGCTCTCCGTCGACGTTGTCGAGATCAAGCGCCCCGAGCTCGACGCCAACCTCGTTGCTCAGTCTATCGCCGAGCAGCTCGAGGGCCGCGTTGCCTTCCGTCGCGCTATGCGCAAGGCTGTCCAGTCCGCCCGCAAGGCCGGCGCTAAGGGTATCCGTATCCAGTGCTCCGGTCGTCTCGGCGGTGCCGAGATGGGCCGTCGTGAGTGGTACCGCGAGGGTCGCGTGCCTCTGCACACCCTCCGTGCCAAGATCGACTATGGCACGGCTGTCGCCAGCACCACCATGGGCGCTTGCGGCGTGAAGGTCTGGATCTACCTGGGCGAGAAGCTCCCGGGCCAGCCTGTTCCCAACCCTGCACTCGAGGGCTCTTCCCGTCCTCGTCGTCGTAACTCCGAGAGGAGGGGTCAGTAGTGCTTGCCCCTAAGCGTATTCTTCACCGCAAGGTGCAGCGTGGCTCCATGAAGGGCCAGGCCAAGGGTAATACCGAGCTGCATTTCGGCGAGTTTGGTATCCAGGCTCTCGAGGCCCATTGGATCACCAACCGTCAGATCGAGGCCGCTCGTATTGCCATGACCCGCTACATGAAGCGTGGCGGTCGTGTCTACATCACGATCTTCCCCGATAAGCCCATCACCAAGAAGCCTGCCGAGACTCGCATGGGTTCTGGTAAGGGTAATCCCGAGGAGTGGGTGGCCGTCGTCAAGCCCGGCCGCATCATGTTCGAGGTCAAGGGCGTGCCCGAGGAGGTCGCTCGCGAGGCTCTGCGTCTTGCACAGCACAAGCTTCCCATCAAGACCAAGATTGTTGCTGCCAAGAACGCTGAGCAGCGCATCGAGAAGGAGATGGCTGAGGAGGCCGCTCTCGAGGCCAAGTGGGCTGCTGAGGACGCCGCCGCCGCCAAGGAGGAGAACTAATGAAGCCCGCAGAGATTCGTGAGCTCTCGGACGCTCAGCTCGTTGAGAAGCTGAAGGAAATGCGCGCCGAGCTCTTTAACCTTCGTTTCCAGATGGCCACCAGCCAGCTGGACAACACCGCTCGCGTCAACACCGTGAAGAAGGACATCGCTCGCGTCCTCACGGAGCAGCGCGCCCGCGAGATCGCAGCGGAGAAGTCCGCTGTCGCCGAGTAGGACCTAAGGAGAGAACATGACTGATTCGCGTAACTCGCGTAAGGTCCGTACGGGTGTCGTTACCTCCGTCTCCGGTGCCAAGACCATTGTTGTCACCATCACCGAGCGCAAGCGTCACCCCAAGTACGGCAAGATGATGACCAGCTCCAAGAAGCTGCACGCTCACGACGAGGAGTGCACGGCTGGCGTGGGCGACACCGTCCGCGTTATGGAGACCCGTCCTATGTCCAAGATGAAGCGTTGGCGCCTCATCGAGGTCGTCGAGCGCGCTAAATAAGCAGTCGCTCTTACGACTTGTACGTTTCCGAAGATGTGCGTATGCCTGGCTTGCATACCACGGGCCGTATAAAGGCTGCGCACCTCTCTTCGGTTCTTAGTTCGGAGGAACATCTACCATGATTCAGATGCAAACCATGCTGAACGTCGCCGACAACTCCGGCGCTCGCAAGATTCGCTGCATCAAGGTGCTTGGCGGTTCCAAGCGTCGTTATGCAGGCATCGGCGATGTGTTCATCGGTGCTGTCCAGGAGGCTACCCCTGGCGCCAACGTCAAGAAGAAGGACGTTGTCCGTTGCGTCGTCGTTCGCACCGTTAAGGAGATCCGCCGCAAGGATGGCTCCTACATTCGCTTTGATGAGAACGCATGCGTTGTCATCAACAACGATGGTTCGCCCGTCGGCACCCGTATCTTCGGGCCCGTCGCTCGCGAGCTTCGTGACAAGAAGTACATGAAGATCGTCTCGCTCGCTCCCGAGACCCTGTAGTTAGGGGAGATATATGTATATCAAGAAGGGCGATAAGGTCCAGGTTCTCTCTGGTAAGGATCGCGGCAAGCAGGGCGTTGTCCTGCGTGCTCTCCCCGCCGAGAACAAGGTCGTTGTCGAGGGCGTTTCGGTCGTCAAGAAGGCCGTCAAGCCCAACGCTGCCAACCAGCAGGGCGGCATCGTTTCGCAGGAGGCTCCCATCGACGCCTCCAACGTCAATCTCGTCTGCCCCGAGTGCGGTAAGGTTACCCGCGTCGGTCACGAGAAGGACGGCAAGAACAAGCTGCGCGTCTGCAAGAAGTGCGGCCACAAGTTCTAAGCTGCCCGCAACATCAAGTTGCTAGCAAAGGCCCGGATGCCACGGCACCCGGGCCTTTTTCTATCCCCACTCGATGGCTTCGGTTCTGCCGTCCCGTCATTCCGGTTGCATCCAGTTTTCGGTGCCGTTTCGAATCGAGTGCCGCCAGGTGATACCCTGTCGCGTTTCGTCGGCTTCGGGGACAAAAGTCGGGACAACTCCAAAAACTTTTTTCGAACTCAGGGCTTTGAGTTTTTGTTTTGTCCCAAAGGGCGCGGCGGGATGCCTTTGGAGGCTCGATAGCGCCGAAAACGCCCGTTTTGAAACTTAAATGCCTTTTCGCGTGCAAGCCGCCAGCTGCAATAGGAAGTGAATCAACGCAGGTGGCTTTCAAGCAGTTTACAAAACTGCAGGTCGCAGGTCTTCATTGCCAGTAGGAGAAATGAGTAGTCTCAGGTGGCTTGCCCATGAGTTGACGAACGGGATTTGAGATTACGCTGACGTCCGGAAACGCTTCGAGCACGGCGTTACGTTTTTGGGGTTTGGGCGTAGCCCCTGCACCCGCGAGCGCGGGCCTTAAGCCCGCCGAGAGGGTGACGCGTCGAAAACGAAGGGGAAAGAGAGAAGGGGCCGTCCCTATCATTCAGGTTGCGACCGAAGAAGACAAGGAGACCCCCTGAGCCTGAATGATGCCCCACAGACCGCGTCCGACCGAGCTCAAGCCGAGCTTTTCCTGACGTCCGCCTTCGCGAAGATGATGGCTGGATTGGCTATGGATTGGCAACACTTATTTGGACGATTCCGGGAGGGACGGCCCCGCATCCCTGAACTCGACCGGCGACATGTAGCCCAGCGTCGAGTGGATCCTGAAGTTGTTGTACCAGTGAACGTAATCCAAGAGCTTGGCTCGGAGCTCGCGTGTCCCTCCTCGGTCCTTCGGAGTGGCCGACGATCTCCCCGTTGCAGAGGTCGACGAGCAGGCAGACGTAGTTCCACGACGCCCCGACGCGCACGCAGGCCAAGTCGCTGCATATATGGGTGCACGGCGCCCTGCCGCCGAAGCCGCGCGCGACGACGTTCGACACGTCGGCCTCGTTGACCGCCCCGGGGTGCACCTTGAACCTCTTCCTGCCGTATGCGCCGGCCAGGCCGTTCTCCCTCATGATGCGGCAGACGCGGCGCCGGCTGACGGTAACGCCCGACCTCCCGGGCGACGCCTTGATCTTGCGCGATCCGTTCCGGCCCTTGCTGGCGGCGTGCGCCGCCGCGGCCGCCGTCGCCCCCGACATTAAGGTCCTCAAGGGCCGCGTCGTCTCCGGCGACCAGTTCGTCTCGCCCGCGGAACAGAAGGAGCGAATCCTCGCGGCCTTCGGCGACCTGTGCTGCGAGATGGAGGGCTGCACCATCGCGCAGGCCTCCTATCTCAACGGCGTGCCCCTCGTCGTCGTGCGCGCCATCAGCGACAAGCCCTGCGCCGAGGGCCGGGTCGTCGACTACAACACCTTCGAGAAGAAGGCCGCCTGCGACTGCGCCCGCATCGCCGCGCGCATGGTTAAGCTTTAGGCCCGGCGCGCCGGGGCCCTTTCCAAAGCGAAGTGTCGAGCCGAAGTGTTGAGCGTCGGCCCTGAATGTTCAATGGCCGTTGTTTTCTGCCCCTCAAGTGGTGGACTTTTCCTCGGAGCTGTTGATTCCCCCACGCGCCCCCTTCCGTTCTCTGTTCTCCCCTTATACTCCTTGTACGAGGAGGTAAGAAGTCATGGACAAGACCACACAGGACAGCTTGGCAAAGAAACCCGTCGACATGAGGGACAGGATTCTCGAGCATCTCGAGGCCCTCACCTCTGCCGTCTCGCTCGACGACCTTGCCCGTCTGTCCACCTCCGACATCGCCGAGACGCTCATCATCTCCAGGAGCCTGGCGAGCCAGTACCTCAACGACCTTGTTCGCGCCGGTCTTGTGGTTAAGGTGGCGGGCAGGCCTGTCCGTTATTTTCATCGCCGCGCGTTCCAGAAGCGTTTTCAGGTAAAGCTCTCTGCAAGCGAGTATGCCTCGCTCGCCGACCTCATCCAGGCGACGGGAATCGCCGATCACCGCGACTTCGCGCGTGCCGTGGGCTTCGACATGAGCCTCAGCTCCGTTGTCGAGCAGTGCAAGGCTGCGGTTCAGTACCCTCCGTTTGGCCTGCCCATCCTCTTGAGCGGCGGCGTGGGTGTCGGTAAGTCTTTCCTTTCTCGCCTTGTGTACGAGTACGGCAAGAACCAGGGCTTGCTGTCCCGCGACTCCTCCTATGTGCGCATCGACTGCGCCGGGGTCCCGGACGCCGCCTCGTTCAACGGGCTTCTTGACGAGTCGATCGCGAAAGCGCGCGGGGGTGTGGTCTTTGTCAACGGCATCGAGGCACTCTCTCCCTCTGCGATGGAGCACTGCCTTGCGACGGCCCTCGGGCTCGATGCCTCCCAGGATGCGCCGCGCGCTCGCCTCGTTCTTTCGACGACGCTTTCCGCCGATGACCTGAAGGTTTCCTCGGCCTACAGCAAAATGCCCATCTGTGCCCGCGTCCCCTCACTCAAGGAGCGGACCCCCGAGGAGCGCGAGGATCTCATCTTGAGCTTCCTGCGCAGCGAGGGGTGCCGAATCGGTTCTGATGTGAAGATCAGCCGCGGCGCATACCGTTGCCTCGTGAACGCGGACTTTTCCGATAACATCGCCGGCTTGCGCGCCTGCGTGACGAACTGCTGTGCCAAAGCGTTCCTCAATCGCGAGGGCGACTACGTCGTCGTTCGCCCGTATCTTCTTCCCAGCGGGCTCCTCTCCTCCGCGCAGATCGATCAACAGCCCGACGATGGCGTTCTGATCGACGCGTCTCTGGATGCCGCCGAGAGCACAGGGCCGGTCGAGCAGGCGCTCGATGCCCTGTGCTCCCTCGATGAGCGATTCTGCGCCGGGGAGCTCTCTGTCTCCGAGCTTGTCTCGCAAGCTGTCTCCGCTGTGCGCGGCGTTGAGGATCACTTGATCTTCGACCACGGCGTCGCCTCCTCGAGGTCGCGCGCCTTCGAGCGCGTCGTGGGCGCGGTCCTTGCCGACGCAGGCTCTTCTTATGGCATCGAGCTTTCGAGGAAGGTCGCTTTTCTACTGGCCCAGGAGATTTGCCTGCAGTTGTGGCCGGGTATCGGCCTGGCTAAGCGAAAGTCTGCCTGTGCGGAGCAAATCTCCCATCTCCTCGGTGCCGTGACCTCCGAATTGCCGTTTGCCTCGAGTGTCTCCGATCAGGTCGCCGCAGACGTGGAAGGGGCGCTGGGAATCTCGCTCGATCACTTCACGAAGACGCTTCTGACGCTGTGCGTCGCATCGGAGTCTCGCGATGCGAAGGCCCTTCGGACGCTCTGCGTCATCTTGTCCCACGGCTACTCAACGGCGACGAGCATCGCCGACGCGGCGAACCGTATGCTCGGCATGCATGTGTACGAGGCGGTCGACATGCCCTACGACCAGCAGCTGAAGGACATCGTCGGTCCGCTCCAGCGCCTCGTCGACCGCCATTCCTACTGCACCGGGGTCGTGTTCCTCGTCGACATGGGCTCCTTGGAGGAGGCCTATAAGGCCCTCGAAAACGTTACCGACTCCACTATCGGCGTGGTGAACAACGTCTCTACCGGTCTTGCGCTCGAGATCGGGGTCGGGCTGCTCGGCGGCAAGTCCGTCGCCGAGGTTCTTGGTGACGCGACCGCCGCGTGCGTGACGCACTGCAAGGTGATCGAGCGCGTCAACCGTGAGGACGCCATCGTCTTCTGCTCCGAGTCCGGGGTCGACGCCGCGGAAAGGATACGCCAGCTCGTCTCGCAGAGCCTCCCGCGCACCATAGGCGCGCGCCTGCTCACGAGGCCCTTCAAGCAGCTCGTCGCGAACGGGTCGAACGACGCCGTTTTCTCCGAGCACCGCGTCTGCGCCGTCATCGGCACGGGAGACCCCGGGGTCGCCTCCGTTCCCTTCGTCGCCCTCGAGGACATCATGTCGACGGCGTCCGCCTCTAAGGTTGATGCCGTGTTCGGCAGGTGGCTTGACGCTTCCGAGCTCTCTTCTTTCCACGAGAAGTTGCTCTCGAACATGACGCTGCAGAACGTCATCCGCTCCATCACCATCCTCGACCCGGAGCGGCTATTCCACGAGATCGAGAGCGCCGTGCACGAGCTTCAGCGCAGGACAGGCGAGAAGATCGGCAGCAACGCCATCATTGGGCTCTACGTCCACCTCTGCTGTCTCGTCGAGCGCCTTGTTACCAGAAACCCCATTGAGACCTACGTTGGCCAGGACCGCTTCGAGGAGGAACGCGCCGATTTCATCGAGTCCTTCAGGCAGAGCTTCTCGAGCATCTCGACGCGCTATCGCGTAGAGGTTCCCGTAAGCGAGATCGCATATGTCTTCGACTACGTAAGCGTGAGCGCCGCCCCGGCGCGAGAAGAGCGCCTCGGCTCCTCGGACCTCCTGCTCGACGAGTGACCTTCCCCGCGCCGCCGCGAGCTGACCGCGCGTCCTCAATAATTCGATAACCCCTTGCCCGGCGCGAATCCGGATAGCGCCGAGGCAGTACCGAACGTAAAACTTCATTTGATAGGAGCAAACATGAGTGTTGTTATGGCACGAATCGACAATCGCCTGCTTCATGGCATCATCGTGACGCAGTGGGCCCCGGTGTCGGGCGCGACCCGAGTCATGGTCATCGACGACAAGGTCGCCGGCGACGAGGTCCTGAAGTCCACCATGAGGATGGCGCGCCCCGCGGGCATGGCCGTCTCGATCATCTCCGAGGAGACCGCGCTCAAGAACTTCGCGGCGGGCAAGTACGACCGCGAGAAGGTCTTTGTCATCGCCAAGGAGCCCGAGACGATCCTTCACCTGGTCGAGTCGGGCATCGAGCTCCCGTCGCTGATCGTCGGCGGCTCTCTTGTCAAGGAGGGCGGCGTCCAGCTCACCCAGCGCGCCTATGCCTCCGCCGAGAACGTCCAGAGCTACAAGGCGCTCATCGCCCGCGGCGTCAAGGTGACGGCACAGTTCGTGCCCGCCGACAAGCCCGTCTCCGTCGCCGACCTCATCTAAGGAGGGATCATGGTCAACTTCACTATCCTGCAGGTCGTCCTTTTGACCCTGCTGGCCTTCATCAAGCACGTGGACTACTACGGCATCCCGATGATCTTCGTCAACTATGCCGTCTTCTGGGGCCTTATCACCGGTGTCGTCATGGGCGACTGGCAGACCGGCCTCGTCATCGGCGGCACCATCCAGCTCATGCAGCTCGGCGTCGCGGGCTTCGGCGGCTCGTCGATTCCCGACTACGGCACGATGGCCATCATCGCCACAGCCTACGGCGTGACCCTGGGCGCGGACACGGGCCTCGCCATCGGCCTGCCGGTCGGCATGCTCGGCATCCAGCTCGACGTCATCGTCAAGATCCTCAACGGCTTCGTCGTCGAGAAGTCCCAGAAGTTCTGCGACGAGGGCAAGTTCAAGCAGATGAACGCCATCCTGTGGGTCTGCCCCGTGCTCTTCGGCCTGTGCGCCGCCCTGCCCGTCTTTGTCTCCGTGACCCTCGGCCAGCCCGCCGTCAACTGGCTCCTCGAGGTTATGCCCCAGTGGTTCCTCTCCGGCCTCACCCTCGCCGGCAAGATGCTCCCGGCCGTCGGAATCGCGATGCTGCTGCGTTACATGCCCACCGGCAAGTACTTCCAGTACCTGCTCGCCGGCTTCTTCCTCTCGGCCTTCCTGAACGTGCCCATCATCGGCGCCGCCATCGTCGGCTTTGCCCTCGCGATCGCGTTCTACCAGCGCGCCGAGAGGGACACCGAGCTCGCCGCCCACGCTTCCGCAGACGCCTTCATCGGAGAGGATGAGTAACCATGGAAAACGAGAACATCACCGCCGTCGCCAAGGGCAAGCCCTCCGGCTACAAGGTCACCAAGAAGGACCTGCGCAACGCGAACTGGCGCTGGCTCATGAGCGTGTGCACCTTCAACTACCAGACCCAGCAGGGCGCCTCAGTCGCCTACGCCCTCTCGCCGGTCCTGAGGAAGATCTACACGAACGACGAGGACTATAAGCAAGCGCTCAACAACCACTTCCGCTACTACAACACCCAGCCTTGGCTCGCCGCCATCATCCTTGGCGTCTGCGTGGCCATGGAGGAGCGCGACGGCCTAGCGGCGGCGGACGCCGTCCAAGACCTGAAGATCGGCACCATGGGACCGCTCGCCGGCGTCGGCGACTCCCTGCTCATGACCATGATCCCGACCATCATGGGCTCCATCGCCGCCTACATGGCCATCGAGGGCAACCCCGTGGGAGCCGGCATCTGGTTCGCGCTCATCCTGGCCATCTTCTGGGTCCGCATGCACGCCCTCGAGTTCGGCTACAAGCAGGGCGTGAAGCTCGTCACCGACTTCAGCGAGAAGCTTCCCAACCTCACTGCCGCCGCCTCCGTGCTCGGCCTCACCGTGGTCGGCTGCCTCATCGCCTCGGTCATCGGCGTCACCTGCCCGATTAGCTTCAGCTTCGGCGACGTCGCGATGGAGATCCAGCCGCTGCTCGACAAGATCCTGCCTGCCATGATCCCCGCCGCCATCACGGGAAGCGCGTATTACCTTCTTACCAAGAAGAACGCGAGCATGACGGCCCTCATCCTCGTGGTGATTGTCCTCGCGATGGTCGCCTCCGCCGCCGGCATCCTCGCTTAGCTTCGACCCAAGAGATTGGTGAATCAATGAGAAAGATAGTTGTGGCGAGCCATTCCCTTCTCGCCCAGGGCTTCAAGGACACCCTCGAGTTCCTTACGGGTAAGGGCGACGCCGTCAACGCCGTGTGCGCCTACGTGAACGACAACGGCGAGGGGCTCGACGCGGCGGTCGAGGCGGCTCTTTCGGGCACTGACGAGGTCGTCGTCCTTACCGACGCGTTCGGCGGCAGCGTGAACCAGCGCTTCTCCCGCTTCGCCTCCGACCGGATCCACGTGATCGCGGGTGTCAACCTCCCGCTCGCCATGACGGTCGCGCTCGCGCGCCCCGACGAGAAGCTCGACTTCGATGCCCTCGTCAACGAGGCGCGCCAGCAGATCATCTACGTGAACGGTGTCAGTTCTGCCGAGTGCGACGACGACGAATAGAGGAGGTCGACGATGAGAGAGTTCCTTAAGGACGTGTGGATGCACGGCGGTGAGGAAAGCCGCGCCATCACCCCCGAGAACATCACGGGCGAGAAGGGCCGCGCCGCCATGTCGGCCAGCCACCTCGGCGTCGGCCGCAAGGGCTCGTGCTGCGTGCCCCTTGAGTCCGGCGAGACCATCACGCTCGCGGACATCGAGGGCCCCGGCATCATCCGCCACATCTGGATGACCGTCCCCGACAAGACCGCCGCCGGCAGCTTCGTCATGCGCGACCTCGTGCTGCGCTTCTACTGGGACGACGAGGAGACCCCCTCGGTCGAGTGCCCTGTCGGCGACTTCTTCTGTAACGGCTTCGGTGAGCGCGCCATTGTCAACTCAATGCCCATCTGCGTGAACCCGACGGGCGGCATGAACTGCTACTTCGAGATGCCCTTCAGGAAGCACGCCAAGGTCACGCTTACGAGCGAGCACCCCGGGTTCATTAAGTACATCTTCTACACGTTCAACTACGCGCTCACCGACGTGCCGGACGACGCCATGTACTTCCACGCTCGCTTTAACCGCGAGCGCAGCACCCGCAGGGGCGTCGACTACACCGTGCTCGACGGCGTGCGCGGCAAGGGCTACTACGTCGGCACCTACATGGCCCTGTGCGCCCTGGAGCGCTATTGGTGGGGCGAGGGCGAGATGAAGTTCTTCCTCGACGGCGACGAGGAGTTCCCCACGGTCACCTCGACGGGAGCCGAGGACTACTTCGGCGGTGCCTGGGCCTTCCTCGACAGGCCGCCCCACGCGTTGCCCGAGGCGCAGTGCTTCAACACGCTGTTCGCCGGCTACCCGTACCGCTCGACGCGCGACGCCACGCGCGACCGCTTCAGCGCGGGCAAGCCGAACCCGAATCCGATGCTCGCGACTAACGACGACGCGCTGCCCAGGCACGGCCTCTACAGGTGGCACCTTCCCGATCCGATCTCGTTCAAGGAGGACCTGCGCGTGACGTTCCAGGACCTCGGCAACGACGACATCAAGCTCTACGAGCGCGAGGACGACATCTCCACCGTCGCCTACTGGTACCAAAGCGAGCCGCACGCCGTGCTCGCCCCGTTTGCCGCAAGGCAGGACCGCGTGCCCAGGTAGGGTTGCCTCGAAACAAGCCAACGTTATGGGCGCCCGCGGTTGACCATGACTGCGGGCGTCCCTTTGTAAGGAGGATCACATGAGCGAAAAGCAAATGAGGCTCGGCGCCCTCGAAGCCGGCGGGACCAAGATGGTCTGTGCCGTGGTGTCCGGCGACGGCGAGGTCCTCGACCGTATGGAGACCCCGACGCTTACGCCCGCCGAGACCGTCCCGCAGATGATCGAGTGGTTCACCGCCCGCGATGTGGACGCGTTGGGCATCGGCGCCTTCGGCCCGACCTGCGTCGACCCCAACGACGAGCGCTACGGCTCCATCCTCCAGACGCCCAAGCTCGCGTGGCGAGGCCATGGTCTTCGCGCCGCGTTCGCCGACGCCCTCGGGATTCCGGTGGCCTACGACACGGACGTGAACGTTGCCTGCCTCGGCGAAGTGGTCTTCGGCTGCTGCAAGGGGCTCGAGGACGCCGTCTACGTGACCATCGGCACCGGCGTGGGCGCGGGCGTCATGTGCGCGGGCAGACTCCTTCACGGCATGCTGCACCCCGAGGCCGGTCACATGCTGGTAAGGACCCGTCCCACCGAGGAGGGACGCTGCGTCTGCCCGAGCCACGCGAGCTGTCTCGAGGGGCTCGCCTCCGGCCCCGCCATCGCCGCGCGCTGGGGAAAGCCCGCGGCCGAGCTCGCGGACAACGATGAGGTGTGGGCGCTCGAGGGGGATTATCTGGGGCAGATGTGCGCGAACCTCGTGCTCATGTACTCGCCTCGCCGCATCGTCCTCGGCGGCGGCGTGATGCACCAGGAGCAGCTCTACGGCATCGTCCGCAAGAAGACCCTCGAATATCTGGGTGGCTACATCCAGACCGCCGAGCTTAAGGACATGGAGAGCTACATCTGCGCCCCGGGCTGCGGCGGCGACCAAGGAATCCTCGGCGCGGCCGAGCTGGCAAGAAGGGCGCTCGCGTAACTTGCGCTCTCTCCGCCATACAACGCGTTAAGAAAAGACGAGCGCTTCTTGCCAATTGAGCGGCAAGAAGTGCTCGTCTTTTGCATTTGTTTTTGGGGCAGGACGCCCCGCCTCCGCTAGAGTCCCTGGACCGCCACACCCACGAGGTTTGGATCGGTGTGGACAAGAAGCGCGGGGCTGATGTCGGAGCGGACGACCTCCACCGCGTTGGCCACGCGCTCGCACAGGGCCTGCTCCATGCGGTCGTAGAGGTCGGCGTGGGCCGAGGTGCGGCTCGCGGCAAAGCGCACCTTGGGGTGCTTCTCGACGATGGCGGCGATGAGCTTGACCTCGGTGCGATGCGGTACTTGCACAGCCATTTCGTGTACGCGAGGCTGTTGGCTTTCTGGGCCACAGCAATCACCTTCCCCCTAGTATGATGACCTGAACAATCCTCATGCTAGGGGGAAGGTTTTTGTCGCGTAGCGGAAATTGGCCTCCACCCGCTGAGCGGGTGGCTTTCTATGCCGCGCGTGCCGCGCGGCACGGACTAAAGTCCATGAATAAAAACGAGGAAGGCCACGTCCGGCCTCCCTCGCAAAGGGTCTCTGATTACTCCCACTCATTGGGGACAGACTTAAATGAGTGCTCTTGAAATGCCGGCGCCTGGGGACGTTCTTTTTCTGTCTGCAGTTTGGAACGTTCCTTTTCTGTCGGCAGTTTGGGACGGTCCTTAGAGCTGCAGCGCGCCATGAGCGAAGGCGAAGCGGATCATCCTGTCTTTTGAGTTCTAAGCATAAGCCCCCGTCTCTGAGCAATGACCGGTTCGCATTTGTGCGTATTTGCGTGCGTGGGATTGCGTGAATATGCGTATAGATGCGCCGTTTACGGGAGAAAAATGACCGTCTAGCGGTGAGATACGCAAAAACGCGCACAGACGCGCGTGTTTGTGCGAATATAGAGCTATCCGAAATGCAAGACGTTCTATGACACAGGAGGCACATATGGTAGATTCCAAGCAGGCTCCACTCGACTCCGCGGCAGCCGCAAAAGCAGCGTTCGCTTCGGTCCAGGACAAGCCATTCCCCGATGATATCTTTACGGCTCCCGAGCTTCGTTGGGCTGTGATCGGGTGCGGCGTTATCGCCAACCAGATGGCCCAGTCTCTCGCTCTTGCCGGCCGCAAGCTTGCGGGCGTCGCCAACCGTACGCTGTCCAAGGCTCAGGCTTTTGCCGAGCAGTATGGCATCGAGAAGGTCTATGAATCGGTTGAGGGCCTCTACGCCGATCCGGGCATCGACGCCGTCTATATCACCACGCCGCACAACACGCATATCACCTATCTGCGTGACGCGCTGGCCGCCGGCAAGCACGTGCTCTGTGAGAAGGCCATTACCCTCAACTCTGCCGAGCTCGACGAGGCCCGTGCCATTGCCGACGAGCATAACGTGGTCCTTATGGATGCCACCACGGTGCTCCACATGCCGCTGTATCAGGAGCTGCGCCGTCGCATGGATGCCGGCGAGTTTGGTCGCATGAACCTCGCCCAGCTCAACTTTGGTAGCTACAAGGAGTACGGCGATCTGACCAATCGCTTCTACAACCGCAACCTTGCTGGCGGTGCCATGCTCGACATTGGCGTGTATGCCCTGTCCGTCATGCGTCTCTTTATGGCGAGCCAGCCCATTGAGGTCGTTTCGTTGGGCAACACCTGTGAGACCGGTGTTGACGTTGCGGGCGGCATCGTCTGCCGTAATGCCGAGCAGCAGCTGGGTGTTGTGAGCCTCACGCTCCACTCCAAGCAACCCAAGCGCTCGATTATTAGCTTCGATAAGTGCTATATCGAGGTCAACGAGTATCCGCGCGCCGATCACGCGACCATCGTGTGGACTGCGGACGGCCACCGCGAGGAGGTCCACGCCGGCACCGAGGCTTACGCCCTTTGCTATGAGATGGCCGATCTTGAGAAGGCCGTTGCCGGCGACGACTCTAAGCGTGAGCTTCTGGGCTATGCTTCTGATGTTATGGAGCTGATGACCAAGCTACGCGCCGACTGGGGAGTCGTGTACCCCGAGGAGGAGTAAGCGATGCTAGCGGAAGATAGGCTCAACGCGATCGTGTCGATGGTTCAGCAGACCGGCTCGGTTACCGTGCCGGAGCTTGCCGAAGCCCTGGGCGTGACGGCGTCTACCATTCGGCGCGACCTGCAGACGCTCGACCGAGCACACCGTATCGCCAAGGTGCACGGAGGCGCGACAAGTCTGGAGCGCGCGCACGTGACGCGCGACCTAACGCTTAATGAGCGCAGCGACCTCCATAACGACGACAAGGAGCGTATCTGCGCCCGTGCGGCGGCACTTGTGGAGCCCGAGAGCTTTGTATACATCGACTCGGGTTCGACGACGCTCAGGCTCATCGAGCATCTTCCACACCTTGAAGATGTCACCTATGTGACCGATTCCGTGCTCCATGCTCAACGCCTTGCTTTGCGCGGCATGCGTACCGTGGTGCTGGGTGGCGAGCTCAAACCCGAGACCGAGGCGCTCGTTGGCCCCGATGCCTTGGCAACCTTAGACCGCTACAACTTCAACTGTGGCTTTTGGGGCTCTAACGGCATTGCCACCGAGCAGGGCTTCACGGCGCCCGATATCGAGGAGGCGCAAGTAAAGCGTATCTCGATGCGCCATACGGCCAAGCGCTTCGTAATCTCGGACGCCAGTAAATTTGGCATGGTGGCGCCCGTCAAGTTCGCGGACTTTCGCGACGCAACGATTATTACCGCAGGCGAGGTCCCCGCCAAGTATCGGGCAATGGACAACGTCATCACGGTCTAATAGCAGGGGGTAAGGCCAAAACTACCACAAAGGTGCCTGTCCCCATTGTGGTGGTTAGTAACGAAAACCGAGTAGTTTTCTCAATAGAAAAGCGGCAACGTCCATTACGGGCGTTGCCGCTTTTGTTGTCTACCGGTTTGTCTCAATCTGTAACAGCTGGACCGTTAAAAGTGGGCTAGGTGTTACAGATTGAGATACTTCCGAACTGCGTCGTCCCTTTGTCTCAACCTGTAACATCTGGGACGGATTTTGCCGAGTTACTGTTACAGATCGAGATTTTCCATTGAGGAGGATTCGAATGTCTCGATCTGTAACAGATAGACCGGAAAATGGGTTCTAACTGTTACAGATCGAGACGTTTTGGGACCGCGGCTGAGCCATTGCAGCAAAACCACCACAAAGGTGCCTGTCCCCATTGTGGTGGTTTAGGGCTCCCAGGGGCAGGGGGCTTCGATGTGGATGTGCTCGCCGGTAACGGGATGCGTAAAGGACACGCTGTGGGCGTGGAGCATCAGGCCACAGGGGCGCGGCGTGCCGTACAGGTCGTCGCCAACCAGGGGATGATGCTCGCTGGCCAGGTGGACGCGAATCTGATGCTTACGACCCGTGAGCAGCTCAACATCGATGTACGAACGCGTGGGCAGGCCTCGGCGGCTCTTAAGACGCTTGAGCACCTTGACGCGCGTCTGAGACGGCTTGCCGCTGGCGCCGACGCGCATCTTGCGGCTGTCGTGGCGGTCGCGGGCGATGGGCTTGTCGATGAGCTTCTCGTTCCAGTCAATCTTGCCCTCGGCCAGCGCCAGATAGTGCTTTTCGAAGGCGTGGTCGATGACCATTTGGTCAAAGGCGGGCTGAGTCTGCTTGTCGAGCGAGAACAGCACCACGCCGGTGGTGTTGCGGTCCAGGCGGTTGAGCGGCTGCATGTCGGTCGCGGCAAAGCCGTCGCCCATCGCCAACAAAAGGTCGCTAGCGTAGTCGGTAAGCGTGCGCTCGCCGGTGCCGTCACCGTGGACGATCATGCCGGCGGGCTTATCGATGGCCATGAGCCAGGCGTCGCAGTAGAGGACTTGAGGTTCTTCGTTCACGTGTAAGCCTTTCGGTTAGCTAATTCCCACAAACATGCAGCCCGAGGTCGCCCCGCGCAGGCGGGCAGCGGGCTTGCGACCTGCCTGCGCTGCCTCAATGGCGCGGCGGACACGAGCGACGGCACGGCCAATCTCATCGGCCTCGAGCAGGGTTCCGTCGACCATAAGACGGCGCACGCCGGCATCGAGCAGCTGTGGAACCTGCGGCGTGAGGTCAATGGGGTAGGCGTCGTACAGGCGCGAGCGGCCGTGGATATCGGTGCGCACCGGCATGACCTTGCCGTCGATATTCTTGAGCGACAGCTTGCGGGCGCGCAGGTGGCAATTGGCGCAATCGTGGATACAACCGTTGGCAACCTGCAGGATGCAGTGCTCGCTCGTCATAACGCGCGGGCGGCCGAAAACGGTGATGCCCAGGGCTGCGGGCGCGGAGGTGCCAAGCGAGATGATCTCGTCGAGCGTGATCTCGGGCGAGAGCCAAAAAGCGCCGGCTCCGCGCTCGGCAAGTGCCTCCATGCAAGGCGTGTTGTGCACGGGCAGGCAAGAGCGAATCTCGGCCGTGGCGCCAACCTGGGCGGCCAGGGCAAGCTCGGAGATATTGCCGACGGCGACAGTCGCTCCAGCAAGAATCCACGGGTCAACGCGGACGTGGTCGACGGCGCGGCAGACCTCATCGAGCACGGGTACGATGCCCTGCTCAAACGCATCGGCGGGGGAGAGCTCGGCCGCATCGAGCGCGTCGGTGGTCATGTAGATGCGTGTTGCACCCTCGGCGCGAGCAGCCTCGGCAGCCTCGAGCGAGGTGACGGTGGCGCAGATCTGCGGCTCATCGCGGTAGTGCTCGGGCATGGGGCGCGTACATTTGTCGAGCACCGGCAACTCGAGCGTTTTCGCGCGCTCCTCGTAAGGTGCCAGAATGGCCTCCTTCAGCGCCTTGCAAGCGGCGGCGCGCACCTTGTGCACGGCGGAAAAGCCCATGCCACAGTCCTCGTCGAGGGCCACGTCAAAGCTCGCGGCCTCAAAGGGCGAGGAACCCATGCGGCCCACATGCTCCACTAGATCGGCCGCCTCGACGGCGCGAGTTTTGGCGGCCTCGACGGTAAAGCCGGTGGCGGTGGCGGTGAGCGCGGGGTCGTCGCAGCAGGTGAGCGTAACGGTAAACGGCTCGCCCAGACGCGCCGCGACGGACACATCTACGGCGCGGCGGCGCAGCACATCGCGCTTGAGCGCGGCGCCGGCAGCGTCAATGGCGCGCTGGCTTCGAATCACGCGCACGCGGCAACCCTCGGGCATGCTGCGAGGCACGCGGCACTCGATGATGTCGCCGGCAGCGGCATCATCGGCGGCGATGGTGGTCAGGAATTGGTCGAACTCATCGTCGTGACGAAGCTCCAGCAGGTCTCCCTTGCCCACGGGCTCAAACAGCTCAATGCGGGCGATGGCGGCGCGGCGACGGCGGTCGTCGGGCTTGAGGCCGCGCACATCGCGGTTGGCCGGGCGGCTGCCCAGCACCGTGCCCACAATCTGGCCGCGGTTGTTGGAGCGCTCGTAGCTCATCATCTCGTCGCCCGAGGTGCCGTCCTGATAGGCGTGCGTAAAGTCACGGTTAAAGCAGCGCTTGAGCTGGCGCTGGCGGGCGGCTTCCTCGCCCTTAGAGGTCGAAACATCGGCCAGCATGTCATCAATCTGATGACGATACACGTCGACGATGGAGTACACATAATCGGGGGCCTTCATGCGGCCCTCGAGCTTGAGCGATGCGGCGCCGGCGTCATACAGACGGCGAACAAGCTGCGACGTGTTGGTGTCACGCGGGCATAGCGCACGCTCGCGGCCGGCGGGGGAGAGCGCGCAGCCGTTCTCGTCGATCAGCTCGTAAGGCAGGCGACAGGGCTGGGCGCACATGCCGCGGTTGGCCGAGCGGCCCGCCATGGCAAAGCTCGACAGCAGGCACAGACCCGAGTAGCAAAAGCAGATGGCACCGTGGCTAAAGACCTCCAGGTCAACGTCGGGCGCGGCATTGTGAATGGCGGCGATCTCGTCGATGGAGAGCTCGCGCGAGAGGGTCACGCGGTCGGCGCCCTGCTCGCGGCACCAGATAGTCCCGCGGTCATCGTGGATGTTCGCCTGGGTCGAGATATGCGTCTCGATGCCGGGCATGGTGCGCTTGACCTCAAAGAACAGGCCCCAGTCTTGGATGATAAAGGCATCGGCGCCCAGCGTGGAGCAGCGATGGATGAGCTGCAGCGCATCGCCCATCTCGGATTCTTTGATGACGATGTTGACCGTGACGTAGACGCGCGAGCCGGCCAGGTGCGCGGCGCGGCAGGCCTGCTCAAAGGCCTCGTCGGTAAAGTTCGTTGCCTTGCGACGGGCGTTGAAGCTGCCCATGCCACAGTAGATGGCATCGGCGCCGGCAGCGAGTGCGGCGGCAAAGGGCTCGGGGCCTCCGGCAGGGGCCAAGAGCTCGGGTCTGCGGTTGGTGGTTCGACTGGCGGTTGCGGTCATATCCTGCCTTTCAAAATGCTCAGATACTCAAAAGTATAGTGGCGTCGTCGCGGTGGACGATGCCCGTGGTCCAAGCGGGATAAAGTCTTCAGCAGCTTGGGGTGGCTGCCACAGAACAGAACCGTTCGGCGGTTCGGAGAAACCGTTGGGCGATAAATCTTTCTCGCACAATAATAAAATTCTTGCACAGCGCGAAATCCTTGGTTACTATCCCAATCAAGCGCGGTGTTCAGACCGAACTGTGCCTCCCGGTGTGAACGCCGCGCTCACGCTCTCTATTTGATCGTAAGGAGAAAAACATGAGCAAGACCGTCGTGTCTTCCGATAACGCACCCGCAGCCATCGGACCGTATTCCCCCGGCATCCAGACCGGCAACATGGTGTTCCTGTCCGGCCAGCTGGGCATCGACCCCGCAACTGGCAAGATGCCCGAGGGCGTCGAGGCCCAGGCCAAGCAGTCCCTTGCTAACGTCGAGGCCCTGCTGACTGCTGCCGGCGCCACCTTTGCCGATGTCGTCAAGACCACGGTCTACCTGGCCGACATCGCCGACTTTGCCGCCGTGAACGAGATCTACGCCTCCAAGTTCGAGGCCCCGTTCCCCGCGCGCAGCGCTTTCCAGGTTGCCGCTCTTCCGGCTGGCGGTCTGGTCGAGATCGAGGTCGTCGCCGCTCTCTAAGACGTTGGCAACAACTAAACATGACATGCAAAAGAACCCTGCAGCGCGTGCGAAGCTGCAGGGTTCTTTGTGTCAGGGGCAGTCTTTTTGGGGCGGGGCCATCCCCATTGCGCTGCTAGCCTTCCTTGCGGACTTTTTGCAGGTAGCGGTAGACGCTGGGCTCCGAGATGCCCAGCGCGGTGGCGGCGCAGGCAACGGCGCCCTTGAGCATAAATACGCCATTGCCGTTAAGGTGGCGAATAACGTCCACGCGATCGGCCTGCCCAAGCGAGGCGACATCCTGCCCGCGGCTTTCGAGCAACTCGGAAATACTGCGGTCGATGAGCTCCTGTGTAGACTCCGAAAGACTTTCGACCTCGATAGACGCGGGCTCCGTGCGCGTCGGCGCCGCGTCGAAGCACGCCATGAGCTGCTGCGCCATGGCGTTGATGGAGCGCACGGTCGAGAGGTCGGTGTTGACGCAAAGCATACCGACGATCTCGTCATTCTCGCGGATAAAGTACGTCGCTGACTCCAACGTCTTGCCACCGGCGCCGCGCCCCTCGTAGCCCGTAATAAACGGCAGGTCGCGATACTTGGCGTCGTGCATGATCTTGAGCGCCAGATCGGTGGCGGGGCCGCCGACCTTGCGGCCGCTCACGATGCCGTTGCGAATATCGACGATGGCGTGGTCGGGATCCGAGAAATCGTGCAGCACGATTTCGCTGTTCTTACCGAGTACCTGCTCCAGGAAATCGACCATCGGCAAAAAGCGACGTACGGTCTCGTTCACGGGCAACTCCTTTGGGTTCTATCGAAGTGTTCATAACAATTTTTTATCATGGTAACACGCTGCCCATAATCTCGTATATCCGCAGGTACATTGCGTAATACAGACGAGCGGTAGGATTTTGGCGGTAAACGGTCGACCAAAAGAAAAGTTAGATGATAGCCAAACCACGCACTTTCCTGACCTGCGGAAATGCATTATTTCAGCTGAAGAATAGTCTGATAACAAAAAATTATTATTGAGAATGAGAATCATCTTTAATACGATATGCAACGAAGGCACAACCTCAACCCCGCACTGCGTCACAATAGAGCGTTAGATGCGAAAACAACTATTTCGAGGATTGGTGGTCAAATGACCCAGGAGACGGTTAAGAACGGCACTGAAGCCCTGTTCACTCGTGAAGGCATGCCTCCCGTTAAAGAAATGATCCCGTGTGCCCTTCAGCACGTACTGGCTTCGTTTGCCGGCATCATCACCCCGGCTGTCATCATGGCCGGCGTCTACGGCTTTAATAGCCAGCAGAGCACCGACATCATCCAGGTCGCGCTCATTCTTTCGGCGATCGACACGGCCCTTCAGGCCTTCGCTCCCTTCCGTCGCATCGGCGGCGGTCTGCCCATCGTCATGGGCGTTTCGTTCGCGTTCCTGCCGGCCCTGCAGGCCATGGGTGCCTCGGGCTTTAGCTTTGGTGCGCTACTGGGCGGCGAGATCGTCGGCGGCGCCGTCGCGGTCCTCTTTGGTCTGGCCTACAGCAAGATCAAGTGGCTGTTCCCGCCCGTCGTGACCGGTACGGTCATCTTCTCCATTGGCGTCTCTCTCTATCCTACGGCCGTCAAGTACATGGCCGGCGGTATGGGTACGCCGCTGTGGGGCACCCCGCAGGCCTGGTGCGTCGCTCTTATCACCTTCGCCGTGGTCTTTGCGCTCGCCAACTTTGGCAAGGGCACGCTCAAGCTGGGATCCGTGTTCTTTGGCATGATCGTTGGCATGATCGTTTCGATCCCCTTTGGCATGATCGACTTCTCCAGCGTCGCCACCGCTCAGGTCTTCGCCCTTCCCAAGCTCATGCCCTACGCGCTCGAGTTTGATCCCGAGGTCTGCATTACCCTCGCCGTCGTGTTCCCCATGGTTGCCATCCAGGTTATCGGTGACGTCTCCGCCGCCTGCCTAGGTTCCATCGACCGTATGCCCACCGAGCGCGAGCTCTCCGGCGCTATCGTGTCCCAGGGCCTTACCTCTATGGTCGGCGGCCTGCTGGGCGGTCTTCCCACCAGCGCCCTTGGCCAGAACGTGGGCATCATCTGCTCCAACAAGGTCGTCAACAAGTGGGTCTTTGTGATCATCGCGGCCGTCTTTGCCATCGCCGGTCTGTTCCCGCAGCTCTCTGCCGTCCTTTCCGCTATCCCGCAGCCCGTCATCGGCGGCGCGACCGTCGGCGTCTTTGGCACCATCACCATGAACGGCGTGCGCATGTTCACCCGCGAGGGCCTTACGCAGCGCACTACCACCATCGTCGGTACCTCCGTCGTCTTTGGCCTGGGTATCTGGATGGCCAGCGGTTGCCTTGCCGGCGAGGGTATGCCCACCTGGGTGTCCACCGTCATCGGCTCCAATGCCGTAACCCCCACCGCCATTATGGCCATTGTCCTTAACCTGATCCTTCCGCAGACGCCGGTCGTGGCTCAGCACATCGATGCTGCCAAGGACGCTGCCGTGGATCTGGTCTTGCCCGAGAGCAAGAAGTAACCAATTCGGTGCTATTCGTCGGCGGACGCATCGCCTCGTCCGCCGACGTCATGCGGCGCCAAGCCGCACTTCAAAGGGTTTGTCCCTTTGGTGAAGCGTTGACGGGAGAGGGCCCGTTTCCGGTGTAGGCCGGCGCTTCGCACTTCCGCTATGTCAGAGGTGTCAAACCCCGCCTCTGATGTTGAAGGGAGCATTCATGCTTCTGGTCGCTAACGGTTCCGTTTTTACCCGCAATTCTCAGACCCCGTTCATTCCAAACGGTGCGGTCGCCATTGACGGAGATACGATCGTCGAAGTGGGCCCCGAGTGCGAGCTCAAGTCCAAGTACCCGGATGCCGAGTACGTCGACGCCCAGGGCAACCTCATCATGCCCGGACTCATCAACTGCCACACCCACATCTACTCGGGTCTGGCCCGCGGCCTTGCCATTAAGGGCTGCAACCCCACCAACTTCCTGGAAAATCTTGAGCAGCAGTGGTGGAAGATCGACGACAACCTGACGCTCGACGGCACCAAGGCCAGCGCCTATGCCACGATTCTGGACTCCATTCGCGATGGCGTCACCACGATCTTCGATCACCACGCGAGCTTCTGCGAGATCCCGGGCAGCCTCTTTACCATTAAGGACGCCGCGCAGGAGCTGGGCATGCGTTCGTGCCTGTGCTACGAGGTCTCCGATCGCCGCGGTCAGGAAAAATGCGACCAGGCCATTGCCGAGAACGCCGAGTTTGCCCAGTGGGCCGCCAAGGAGCGTCGCGATAACGACAACCACATGATTGCAGCCATGTTTGGCGGTCACGCCACCTTTACGCTGTCGGACGAGACCATGGACAAGATGGCCGAGGCCAACAACGGCCTGACCGGCTTCCACATCCATGTGTGCGAGGGCATGAACGACGTGTGGGATTCCCGCCTCAACCGCGGTGGCATCAGCCCCGTCGAGCGCCTGCTGCAACATAACCTGCTGGGTCCCGACACCATGCTCGGCCACTGCATTCACGTGACGCCTGCCGAGATGGATATCGTCAAGGAGTCCGGTACCTGGCTCGTCAACAACCCCGAATCCAATATGGGCAACGCCGTGGGCTGCGCCCCCGTGCTCGAGTTCTTCCGCCGCGGCATCCCCGTGTGCATGGGCACCGACGCCTACACCCACGATATGCTCGAGAGCCTCAAGGTCTTCCTGATCATTCAGCGCCACAACGCCGCCATGCCCAACGTGGGCTGGTGCGAGGCCATGACCATGCTGTTCGAGAACAACGCCAAGATGGCGAGCAAGTACTTCGATCGCAAGCTCGGTGTGCTCGAGGCCGGCGCTGCCGCCGACGTCATCGTCATGGACTACAAGCCCTTTACGCCGCTGAGCGAGGAGAACATCGACGGCCACATGCTCTTTGGCATGATGGGCAAAAACTGCCGCACCACCATCATCAACGGCCGCGTCCTGTACAAGGATCGCGAGTTCGTTGGCATTGATGAGGACAAGATCAACGCGTGGACCATGGCCGAGTCCAAGAAGCTCTGGAGCACGCTCAACGATCGCACGTACTAATTACAAGTAGATTCACGCGCGTCGGATGTTTCGCCGCATCCGACGCGCGTATAGGCGACCTCCGCGGGGTCGCCGGCGCTGTGCTAGCGCTACGCCGTATTTGCGCCCGCCGCGCGGTCTCGCCGGGCGTTACAGAGAGGAGCTCACTATGAGCGACATCATGAGGCCGATCCCGTTTTCGCAGCTGATGAACTGGATCATCGAGGAGCACAAGACCCAGGACGCCATCTTTGGCGTGCGCAAGATGGTCACGACCAACCAGGAGGGCGCGCTTCCCATTTTTGACGAGCGCATCGAGACTCCGTTTGGCCCGGCTGCCGGCCCCAACACGCAACTGGCCCAGAACATCGTGGCATCCTACGTGGCAGGCTCCCGCTTCTTCGAGCTCAAGACCGTTCAGGTTATGGACGGCGAGGAGCTCTCCAAGTGTGTGAACAAGCCCTGCATCGTGGCACAGGACGAGTGCTACAACTGCGAGTGGTCGACCGAGCTCGAGGTTCCGCAGGCCTTTGCCGAGTACGTGAAGGCATGGTTCGCCTGCCACCTGATCGCTCGCGAGTACGGCCTGGGCAGCCCGGACGGCTTTGTCTTCAACATGTCCGTGGGTTATGACCTCGAGGGTATTAAGAGCCCCAAGGTCGACGCCTACATCGAGGGTATGAAGGACGCCAGCGGCTCTGACGTCTGGAATGAGTGCCGCGCATGGGCGCTCGCCAACCTGGACAAGTTTGAGCATGTCGACGCCGCGTTTGTCGAGTCCATCCCGGCGCGCGTCTCCAACTCCATCACCGAGTCCACGCTGCATGGCTGCCCGCCGGCGGAGATCGAGCGCATCGCGACCTATCTGATCACCGAGAAGGGCCTCAACACCTACATCAAGTGCAACCCCACGCTGCTGGGCTATGAGTTTGCCCGCCAGCGCCTGAACGAGCTGGGCTTTGACTACATCGTCTTCGACGATACACACTTCCGCGAGGACCTGCAGTGGGCCGACGCCGTGCCCATGTTCGAGCGCCTGATTGCCCTGTGCGCCGAGCGCGGCCTGGAGTTTGGCGTCAAGCTGACCAACACGTTCCCCGTCGACGTGACGAGGAACGAGCTGCCCTCCACCGAGATGTACATGTCGGGCCGTTCGCTGTTCTCGCTGACCATCGAGGCCGCCCGTCGCATTACCGAGCAGTTCGATGGCAAGCTGCGCATCAGCTACTCCGGCGGTGCCACGGTCTACAACATCCGCGCCCTGTATGATGCCGGCATTTGGCCCGTTACTCTGGCGACCGACGTGCTCAAGCCCGGTGGCTACGAGCGCTTTAGCCAGATGGCCGGCGAGTTTAGCGATCTGGACGGCAAGCCGTTCGCGGGCGTCTCGCTCGAGGCCGTGACCGCGATCCAGACCGACTCGCTCACCAACCCGCTCTACAAGAAGCCGCTGCGCCCGCTGCCCGACCGCAAGGTCGCCGGCAAGAGCCCGCTTTCCGACTGCTTTACCACGCCGTGCCGCACGAGCTGCCCCATCCAGCAGGATATCCCCGCCTATCTGGCGGCTGTTGACGAGGGCCGTTACGAGGACGCACTCAACATCATCATCGAGCGCAACGCCCTGCCGTTCATTACCGGCACCATCTGCCCGCATCCCTGCGGCCGTGCCTGCGAGCGTGCATTCTACGAGCCCGAGGGCGCCCAGATTCGCGCCAGCAAGCTCAAGGCCGCCCGCGAGGCCATGACCGCCGTGCTGCCCAAGCTGCGCGCCCAAGCCATCGCCAACGACGCCGAGCGCAACGTTGCCGTTATCGGCGGCGGCCCGGCCGGTCTGGCGACGGCGTTCTTCCTGACGCGTGCCGGCGTGCCCGTCACTATCTTCGAGGCCCGCGATTCGCTCGGCGGCGTGGTCCGTCACGTGATCCCCGAGTTCCGTATCGCCAGCGACGATATCTCCCACGATGCCGA
Source organism: uncultured Collinsella sp. (assembly GCA_905194675.1). GTDB lineage: Bacteria > Actinomycetota > Coriobacteriia > Coriobacteriales > Coriobacteriaceae > Collinsella. The sequence goes on from CAJJTG010000004.1 coordinate 52,755, forward strand.
GCTCTGCCTGGCCTTTGGCGCCAAGGTGCAGCTCAACGCTCGCGTGGAGTCCATCGACGAACTCAAGGCCCAGGGCTTTACCGACGTGGTCGTGGCCACCGGTGCCTGGATGCCCGGCTCTGCAGGCTTGGGCGAGGGCGCCGAGCTCGACGTGCTGGAGTTCCTCGAGGCCGCCAAGAAGGGCGAGAAGCTCGAGCTGGGCGAGGACGTCGTGGTCATTGGCGCCGGCAACACCGCCATGGACGCCGCCCGCGTGGCCAAGCGCCTGGCTGGCGTGAAGAGCGTGCGCCTGGTGTATCGCCGTACCAAGAAGCAGATGCCCGCCGACGAGGAAGAGCTCGATCTTGCTCTTGCCGACGGCGTTGAGTTCTGCGAGCTGCTGGCGCCCAAGGCACTCAACGGCGCCGTGCTGACCTGCGACGTTATGGAGCTTGGCGAGCCGGATGCAAGCGGCCGTCGCAGTCCTGTCGCCACGGGCGAGACCGTCGAGCTTTCCGCCACCACGGTGATCTGCGCCGTGGGCGAGGGCATCGATGCCAGCCTGTACGATGACGCGGGCGTCGAGCACGACCGTCGCGGCCGCCTTGCCGCCACCTCCACCGGCGTCGAGGGCGTCTGGGCTGCGGGCGACTGCCGCCGCGGTCCTGCCACCGTGGTCGAGGCTATTGCCGACGCCGCCGAGGTCGCCCGTGCCATCGCCGGCGTGGACTTTAACAAGTACGCCGACTGCAACGAGCAGGCCGGTCGCGAGGACACCTGCTACGAGCGCAAGGGGACGCTCTGCCGCGACAAGCGCAACTGCACCAAGACCCGCTGCCTGGGCTGCGGTTCGGTGTGCGAGGTCTGCTGCGACGTGTGCCCCAACCGCGCCAACGTTGCCATTAAGGTGCCGGGCCTGGCCAAGCATCAGGTGGTACATGTCGATGGCATGTGCAACGAGTGCGGCAACTGCGCCGTGTTCTGCCCCTACCAGGAGGGTCGTCCCTACAAGGACAAGCTCACCCTGTTCTGGAGCGAGCAGGACATGGAGAACTCCGAGAACGAGGGCTTCCTGGCTGTGGACGAGGACCACTTTAAGGTCCGCGTCGCCGGCACGGTCCGCACCGTCTCGGTCGATGCCGTCAATACCGGTCTGCCCGAGGCCGTCCGCCTGACCATCAAGGCCGTGCGCGACAGCTATTCGTACCTCCTTAAGAAATAGGCGAGTCTCTTATGGCCAAATCCATTCAACATAACGTGGCCTACGTTGCCTGCGGAAGCGGTTGCGCCTCCGCAGGCGGCGACGCCCACTGCAGCGAAGGCTGCATTGGCTGTGGCGCCTGCGTCACAGCCTGCCCCCACGGCGCCATCGCACTGGTCGACGGCGTCGCCCGCGTGGACCGCTCCAAGTGCACGGGCTGCGGCCTGTGCGGCATGGCGTGCCCGCAGCGCGTGATTGCCTTTGTTCCCGGCTACCAGAACATCCTGGTGCGCTGCAACAACACCGATAAGGGCGCCATCGCCCGCAAGATTTGCGACACGAGCTGCATCGGTTGCGGCATGTGCGCCAAAAAGTGCCCTGCCGGCGCTATCCGCATCGAGGACAACTGTGCCCACATCGACGGTGCGGACTGCCTGTCGTGCGGCATGTGCGCCGTCGTTTGCCCGCATGGCGCCATCCACGACCGCACCGGCATCGCCGCTGGCGTGTAGAGGGGAATCACCATGGCACAGGAATTCACTTTTACCGTTAACGGCGTCGAGCACACGACGACCCAAAACAAACCGCTGCTTCGCTACCTGCGCGACGACCTGCACATCCATTCCGCCAAGGACGGCTGCTCCGAGGGTGCTTGCGGCACCTGCACCATTCATGTGGACGGTGCAGCCGTCAAGGCGTGCGTGCTGACCACCGCCCTTGCCGCCGGCCGCAACATCGTGACTGTCGAGGGCCTGCCCGAGGACGTGCGCGAGGCCTTTGTGTACGCCTTTGGCGCCGTGGGCGCCGTGCAGTGCGGTTTTTGCATCCCCGGTATGGTCATGGCAGGCGCGGCGCTCATCGCCGAGGACCCCGAGCCCGCCGAGGAGCAGATCAAGTACGCCATCCGCGGCAACGTCTGCCGCTGCACCGGCTACAAGAAGATTATTGAGGGCATTTCGCTGGCAGCTGCGGTGCTCCGCGGCGAAAAGCAAATCGACGAGGACCTGGAGCGCGGTGACGACTACGGCGTGGGCAAGCGCGCCTTCCGTATCGACGTGCGCAAGAAGGTACTCGGCGAGGGCAAGTATCCCGACGACATCGACGAGCTCGATCAGCCGGGCCTGACCTATGCCAGCGCCGTGCGCTCCAAGTATCCTCGCGCCCGCGTGCTCTCCATCGATACCTCCAAGGCCGAGGCCCTGCCCGGTGTGGTGGGCATCCTGCGCGCCGAGGACGTGCCGGTCAACCAAGTCGGCCACCTTATCCAGGACTGGGACGTCATGATCGCGGCGGGCGATATCACCCGCTGCGTGGGCGATGCCATTGTGCTGGTGGTTGCCGAGGACGAGGCGACGCTCGAGAAGGCCAAGAAGCTCGTAAAGATCGATTACGAGCCGCTGGAGCCCGTGCGCAACATTGTCGAGGCCAGGGCTGCCGACGCCCCGCGTCTGCACGACAGCTTCTTTGCCTTTGGCAACACGGTGGAGCTCAAGGACAACGTGTGCCAGAGCCGTCACGTAACGCGCGGCGACGCCGCCAAGGCGCTGGCGGAGAGCGCGTTCACCGTGACGCAGCGCTTTACCACGCCCTTTACCGAGCATGCCTTCTTGGAGCCCGAGTGCGCCGTTGCCTTCCCGTACAAGAACGGCGTCAAGGTGCAGTCGACCGACCAGGGCGCCTACGACACGCGCAAAGAGTGTGCCCATATGTTTGGCTGGGACAACGAGCCCGAGCGCGTGGTCGTCGAGACCATGCTCGTGGGTGGTGGCTTTGGCGGCAAGGAGGACGTGTCCATCCAACATCTGGCCGCGCTCGCCGCATATAAGTTCCAGCGTCCTGTGAAGTGCAAGCTCACGCGCGCTGAGTCGCTTGCGTTCCATCCCAAGCGTCATGCCATGGACGGCACCTTTACGCTGGGCTGCGACGCCGAGGGCAACTTTACCGGCCTGGACTGCGAGATCAACTTTGACACCGGCGCCTACGCGTCGCTGTGCGGCCCGGTGCTCGAGCGCGCCTGCACGCATGCCGTTGGCCCCTACAAGTACCAGAACACCGACATTCGCGGTTTTGGCTACTACACCAACAACCCGCCCGCCGGCGCGTACCGCGGCTTTGGCGTGTGCCAGTCCGAGTTTGCGCTCGAGAGCCTGATCGACTTGCTGGCAGAGAAGGTCGGCCTGGATCCGTGGGAGATCCGCTACCGTAACGCCATCGAGCCGGGCGAGGTTTTGCCCAACGGCCAGATTGCCGATTGCTCCACGGCGCTTAAGGAGACACTGCTCGAGGTCAAGGATGCCTACTATGCGCATCCCGGACACGCCGGTATCGCCTGCGCCATGAAGAATGCTGGCGTGGGCGTGGGCCTGCCCGATGCCGGCCGCTGCAAGATTCGCATCGAGGACGGCGTGGCTGTGGTCTACGCCGCCACGTCCGACATCGGCCAGGGCTGCAACACCGTCTTTTTGCAGGACGTTGCCGAGGCGTGCGGTCTGCCGCTGAGCTGCATCGCCAACGGCGAGTGCTCTACCGAGAACGCTCCCGACTCCGGCACCACGTCTGGCTCGCGTCAGACGGTCGTGACCGGCGAGGCCGTGCGCGGTGCCGCCTTCCTGCTGCGCGATGCCATGCTTGGCATCGAGGCTGGCAAATCGGCACCCGACGCTCCCGTGAGCGCCCATGGTGACGGCGTCAAGATCGAGTACGACGACGGTCGAGCCTATCAGTTGCGCACGCAGGAGCTCGTCGCCGGCCAGGGCATGCATCCTCAGGATCCCGCGGCCGCCATCAAGGCGCTCGAGGGATGCGAGTTTGGCTACGTGTACCTGGAGCCGACTGACAAGCTGGGCGCCGATGTTCCCAACCCCAAGAGCCACATCTGCTACGGTTTTGCCACGCATGTGGTCATTCTGGATGATGACGGCCGCGTGAGCGAGGTCTATGCCGCGCACGATTCCGGCAAGGTGGTCAACCCTATCTCCATCCAGGGTCAGATCGAAGGCGGCGTGCTCATGGGTATGGGCTATGCGCTTACCGAGGACTGGCCGCTCAAGGACTGCGTGCCCCAGGCCAGGTACGGCACGCTCGGACTGTTCCGTGCGCCCGAGATTCCGGATATCCACGCCATTTACGTGGAGAAGGACGAGCTGCTGCCCGTGGCATACGGCGGCAAGGGCATCGGCGAGATCGCAACGATCCCCACGGCGCCCGCCGTGCAGAACGCCTACTGCGCGTTTGACGGCAGGCTGCGTCCAAATCTGCCCATGGTGGATACGCCCTACAGCCGCGTCCGCAACCGCGGGTAGGGTAGGGCGCGGACAGTCATTGCTGACGAGCTGTTCGCGCTCAACATCAACTGCATATGCTGCACCTTTGGCCCCAGCTCCATCGCGAGCCGGGGCCTTTTGCTTAGAGCGGAAACTGCGTCCCAGATTTCGGCTCCAGAATGGGATGCGCTTTCCGGTTGGAGCTTCAAACGGAAAGTGCATCCCGGAATCCGCGCCTGGAATGGGACACACTTTCCGGTTGTCGTTCACTTGGAAACTGCATCCCAGTTTGAGCGTTCATTCTGGGACACGCTTTCCGTTAGGCCTACCATCCGGAAAGTGCATCCCGTTTTGAGCGTCCAGACTGGGACGCGCTTTCCGCCAGCGTGGCTGCTGGGAAAGCATGTCCCAGATTGGCAAGATGCGACGCGGCGAGTCGCCGTTCAGCGGCCCCTACAGCTCCACCTCGTTGAGCCATGCCGGCAGAGCGGTCTGCCGGATGCCTGCCGTCTGCAGCTTTTTCGCGAGCAGACCCGCCGAGCGGACTTCGCTCATGGTAAAGCGCAGCAGAGGGTGACCGTAGAGCGATAGGTGCGCCTCGCGCTGTCGTTCGGCGACGAGCGCCTCGGCGGTGGTGCGTCCGGCCAGCATGGTGTGGTCGGTATATTTGATGAGCCCGTCGAGCTCGCCCAGCGTGAGTTCCCGCGCCTGGCGCTCCCAGGCAAAGTCCGTTCGTATGGGCTTGGCCGAATCGAAGGGGTCCGTCAACTCGTATTGAAGCCAGTCGGGCGCAAAGCCCGTCTCGATCATGACGGCTCGGGCGACCGATTCCCCGCCGCTCTCGGCGCGGGCGTCGGCATATCGAAGTGTCGTGAGGGCGGTGCGAATCGTGCGACCATTGCGGGCGGTCGCTCGTTGCTCGACGGCCTCCATCAGCTGTTCCCGCGCAAGGCCGAGCTTTAAGATCGTCGAATCGGCAATAGGCATGCCATCGGCAAAACCGGTCTGCAGCAGGCAATCCGTTACCGTTTTGATGGGCGGCGTTACCGATATGCCGGCTCTGCGTATTGCTCCGGCCGGCTCAATCTGGTGCCGCTGAATATGTGCGCCCGGACGAGCCGACGGCTTTGTCGAGCTGCAAACATGCACGACGTTCAGGTATCGCCACGAGACCTCGAGCCCAAGCAGACAGGCGGCCGAAAACGAGCAGAACGTCCAATCGGGGTGGATGATCGCAAGGGTGCGGATAATCTCGCAATGACGTTGCGCTCGGTTGAGTTCATCCCAGCGCGTTTTTCGCGCAAACAACCCCGGCTTGGGCGAGACAACCGTGCCGCCGGTGCGCCGAAGGAGCGCTTTTCGGATCGCCGTGCTCGGGGGAATCAGACAGCGCCCCTCTTGTTCGGCTTGAGTGAGCAGTTGGTCGATGAGTTGGTCATTGCAATGGGTCATGAGCTACCGCCTCCTTTTGGGTAGCAAAAACGTATCAGCTGGAACTTGCCGCTCAGCTGACCAAAAGCTGACCAAAATCTAACCATGCAGGTAGATGGCCTGTTTTCGGCGACATTTTTACATTCGAATCGGTGGGCGGTAATCGGCGACCGTGAACGGTAGCTAGATATGAAACCTTGGTAAGTTTAGGGACGTGTACTTTTTTGAAAAAGAGCATTCTATCTGCTGTTTTGTGTTTCTGGATCGCATATTTGAAGGCATGTGATAAGGGCTGCGGATCGTCGTCTGTGTCGGCGGAAACCGTGACCCGGAATTGACGTTCGGAATGGACGCGCTTTCCGGAACGCCCCTCAACCGGAAACTGCGTCCCAGACTTCGGTCCCAGAGTGGGATGTATTTTCCGGTAGAAGTTTCAGCGGAAACCGCATCCCAGAATTCAGGCTCAGAACGGGACGCGCTTTCCGGATGGCATGTTTGGCGGAAGCTACGGCCCAGTTTTTTGCACCAGAACGGGATGCGTTTTCCGGGACGGTCCGCGTGCGGTGGTGTAACGTCCCTTTTGCGTGGCCGCTTGTCGAATTACGTTATAGCTAGCTATATTATAGGAAGGTATAATATAGCTAGCTATAACGTAAAGGAAGGATGGCCCTATGTTTATCGGAAGAACAGTGGAAATGTCCGAGCTCAATCGACTGTATGGCACGGGCTCCTTTGAAATGCCTGTGATTTACGGCCGCCGTCGTGTGGGTAAAACGCGCCTTATCACAGAGTTCATCCAAGGCAAGAAGGCTATTTACTTTCAAGCTCGTCGTACCAATGCGGAGGCAAACCTGCACGGCTTTAGCCAGGCGATACTTGCAGGCTCGGTTGGTGCTGCAGGCGTGTCGTTTCGTAGTTTTGACGAAGCGTTCGATGCATTGGCCACCATGGCTCGAGCGGAACGTTTGATTGTCGTGATTGACGAGTATCCCTATCTCGCCCAATCGAATCCCGAGATCAGCTCGTTGCTGCAAGACAAGATTGATCACCTGTACAAAGAGACCAGGCTCATGCTGATTCTATGCGGCTCGTCTCTTTCGTTTATGGAGGAACAGGTATTGGGCTACGAGAGCCCACTATACGGTAGGCGTACGGCCCAGTTTAAGATCATGCCGCTCGATTTTACGACGACCCTCGGCCTGTGGCAGAGCATGGGTCGCGAAGACGCTGCGGTTTGCTATGGCATGACGGGCGGCATTCCTGCATATATCGAGAAAGTCGATCCTACCGTATCGCTCAAGGACAACATCAAGCGTCTTTTTCTTACCCCTACGGGTTATCTCTTTGAAGAGCCGAGTAACCTGCTATTGCAAGAGTGCCGCAATCCCGAGCAATATGATGCGATCGTGCAAGCAATTGCTCAGGGGCGCTCGAAGATCTCGGAGATTGCGAGCTCTACGGGAATCCCTGCGAGCAACGTAAAGAGCTATGTGGATAAGCTGGCGTCGCTTGGGATTGTCGAGCGCGAGCTGCCCCTAAACGAGACGAGCAATAAGCGGGCTGTGTATCTGCTGAGCGACCAGATGTTTAGGTTCTGGTACAAGTTTGTGCCGCAGAACATTGGGCTGATTCAAAACGATATGGCCGAGATGGCGTATAAGCGCATTGAGCCGCACGTATCGGATTACATGGGTACGGTCTTTGAGCTTATATGCAGACAATACGTGTACGAACTCGCGCGCGCGGGCCAGCTCGATGTGGTTCCGGCGAGCGTCGGGCGCTGGTGGGGGACGGACAATCGCACGCATACGCAGGAAGAAATCGACTTGATTGTTGACGATGGCGAGGGCGCTGCGCTGTTTGCGGAGTGCAAATGGCGCAATGAGCCGGCGGGCGAAGACGTGCTGCAAAAGCTCGTGCACCGAAGCGAGCTCTTTAGACGGCAACGAAAAAGCTACGTGATCTTCTCGAAGCGTGGCTTTACGCAAGGATGCCAGGAAGCTGCGAAGAGCAGGGGAGATACCAAGCTGATTTCGTTTGCCGAGATGTGCGAGCGGAGATAACTAAGCGCGCTCTGATGTGATGCTCGGAATGGGTCTCGCTTTCCGGATCGCCCTTCAAGCGGAAGCTGCGTCCCGGAATCGAGCCTCAGAATGGGATGCGCTTTCCGGATCGCCCTTCAAGCGGAAACCGCATCCCAGATTTCGGCTCCAAACCGGGACGCGCTTTCCCGGCGGCGTCTCTGGCGGAAATTGCACCCCGGAATGAGCGCTCAGAGTGGGACACGCTTTCCTAACGAGGCCGCATGCGGAAACTACGTCCCGGATTCGACGCTCAGGACGGGATGCCGTTTCCGATAGAGGCATGGGGTGGAAAGCCTCCCATTTCTAATGTTCAAGAAATGGGAGGCAACTCATCGCGAGCCGGGGCTTTTTGTTTGGAGCGGAGGCAGCATCCCGGAATTCGGGCAATCCGGTGGCCAGGGGTTGAGCGAGCGTCGCGCTAAGGATGTCAAGCGTAAAACCTTCAATGAAAATAGCGTAAAAACTACATTGAAAATAGCGTAAAAACAGCATTGAGAATGGCGTAATTTCGCATATCGCATGATCGCCCGAGCTTGCACACGGCCTTTTGCGAGCTCTTGCCATGAACGAGAGCCAGGCTGTCACGTACAAGACGCTCATAAAGGACGCCTCGTACGGTGAGGCAGGCCCCGACGAGAGGACCATCGCTGCGCACCTGGATCTCTTCAACAGGCTCAAGCTGACCGAGGACCTGTGCGGATGGGAGCCGCCCATGCGCTCGAAGGCCCGCGTTCGCGTGCGCCCCAAGCGCTACTTCTGTGACCCGTCACTTGCGGCGGCGTTGCTGGGGGCTACCCCTGAGTGGCTGCTTGGCGATATGCAAACGTTGGGGATGCTCTTTGAGAACCTCGTTCTGCGCGACGTGCGCGTGTTCCTTTCCACCTACGGCGGTGTCGACAACAGTGTCCATTATTTCCGAGATGAGAAGGGCCTTGAGGTCGATCTGATCGTTGAGCACGACGGGCGCTGGGGAGCCATCGAGGTCAAGCTGAGTGATGCGAAAGCAGACGATGGAGCGAGAAATCTCAAGGCGCTGGAGAGGAAAGTGCTCTCCAATCCTGCCGCCCAGAATGCCGCGCCGGCGTTTTTGGCGGTCGTGGTTGGAAAGGGGAGCATTGCCTACACACGCGACGACGGCGTGGCGGTGATCCCCATGGCGGCACTTGGGGCGTAGTGGTTTTGCGGGCGTGCCGTGCTTCCTTTACCGAAAATCCATTTGGTAAACCAGATGCTCGCGGGTAAAATAAGGTCGACGGCAGCCCAAGTAGAGTGGAGTTGGGCAGCGCCGTTGCTTGGTCAAGAGGTCAGTGCCTTAATGGCAGCGACTTGTTATGCTTCGAATGCTGCTTGAGTGCCTCGGAAAGTTCGATAAGCGCCGTGAAGAGCAAGACCAAAGCGACCAAGAGCTCTACGAGCTCTGATGGGCCCGGGATGGCCTCTGATTCAAGTCACCGGGCCTAAATCTTCTTCATGCATTTGAATAGAGCGGGCGACTCTCTTGGGGTCGTTTGCATGGCGTGTGCTTGGCGCATGGTATTGCGCCCCGCTTTCATGTCCGCGCGGGCGTCTATCCTTACGGCAATGTAGCCGCTTATGTAACCAAGCGGCAGGCAACGGAGAAAGGCCCTAACCGTGTCAGCTGAAAAGACGCCGGGTATCTCGGCTATCGATACGACGAACTTTGCGCGTCAGATCGTACTGGACTTTGAGTTTGCGCCGGTGCCAAAGCAGCGCCAGCGCCGTGGACTGCGCAACGAGATTATCGAGGTCGGCGCCGTCAAGCTCGATTACCACGGCAACGTTATGGGCGAGTTCTCGCAGTTTGTGCAGACGGAATTTACCGAAGGCGTTGCGTTTCCCGTCCGCGAGCTTACGGGGATATCGGCTGTGGACACCGCGATGGCCGATCCGCTCAATGTGGTGATCAAAAGGCTCGGCGATTGGATCGGTCGCTACTCCGCCCAGGTGGTCTGTTGGAGCGGAGCGGATCGTCGACAGCTTTTGACCGAGTGCCAGGCAAAGCGCATCGACCTTTCCGCATTTCCTACGGACTGGGCCAACCTGCAGGCGTTTTACACCTCGATTATGGACGTGGGCAGCCACGGGTGCGTCTCGTTGAGTGACGCGGCAACGTGGTTTGGCATCGAGTTTGACGAGTCGATGGGCCACGCCCACAGTGCCCTGGCCGACGCGCGCGCGACCGCCAAGTTGCTCAAGCAGATGATGGACGGGGACTACTGCGTGAGTCCGCGCGCCCAGGAAGTTCGCCAACGGTGGGGGATGGGCGAGCGAGCCCAGACGCGCCTTTCCAAGAAGTGCCCCGAACTGGGCGACCTGCTGCTGAAGCTGAAGGCGGAGGGGAGGTAGGGGGACGTCATTTGGATGGCTTCGTTACCGAAAATCCATTTGTTTATTCTGCCGTCAATGGGCATACTCCGAATTGATGGCCCCGGGAATGACCTCTGATTCAAGTCACCGGGCTCAGCTTGTTTTTAATGCAAACCTATGCTGGCGTTCCCGCCTGCGATGCTACTTGTCGAGGCCGAGCGCGGGACACTTGATATTGCACATACAATAGTGTTAATCAAATAGCACAAGTTGGCGCGTGGGTCTTGTCAGGGCAACGTAGAGATTCTCTTTTGAATAGGCTTTCTGGTCCGAAGCTTTGACGACGGCGACGCTATCGAATTCAAGTCCCTTGACTAAAAGAACGCGCGAGACCTTATACGAAGTCGATTTATGCCGCTGGTGCCAATCGTTTGCCTTTATGCGTTCAAATACAGAAACAAGATCCTCTTCCGTATCGAGAAACGTATCGATGGCGAACAGAGCATCATTCCAAGCTTCTCGCCTAACTAGATAAGACCCCCAGTGGTTGGAAATGGAGCTGCATACTTTCTTAAAAGTAGCCTTATTGAATTCTCGAGAAGCCAGTCCAAGATTGATGAGTACGTCGGCGTGGTTCTTGCGAGCTTTTGCGGACAGGTATCGATCTAGAGATTTGCCTTCTTGCAATGCGCGAAGAACCGGATTATCGAGAACTTTCGAAAGGCGCGAATGGCATTCAAGGGCAAGTTCCGCAAGCCATCTTGCCTTCTCCCCGGAATTCCCTTGAGAAGGGAACGATGCCAGTCGTTCTCTTGCGAATTTACCCTCCATTTCTTCTACAAGCTCAAATGACCCTGCCAGTCTTTTTGATAGTCTTTCGGAAAAGACTAGGGGAAGATTGGGACACAGCACCGCAGCGCTTTTGCTTCCGTGCCGCATTGCGTATGCACTTTCAATTAGTTCCTCCTGGGACGGACTCGATAAAATGTGTTTCACATTGGGGATTCCAATTGTTTCGAAGTTCAGTTGCTTACCTGCCATTAGTTCTGGCCTGACGTATTCCAGTAACCATCTCCCAAGTTCAGGGTTTGTTTTTGACCAGCGGTGAGGCTTGGGATCGAGTGACCCCAATGGGGCGAAGGAATCCTCAACGTCTAATGCCCAATCAGGGAATTGCTGACCCTTGAAATCGAAAATTCGCTGAAGCCTGTCGCCGAAAACGGCGACGGACCCGATTATGTCCCGTAGGGTAATCGCAAGGTAATGTTGCGCCATATCGCAGTCCTGGTATTCGTCTATAAGAATCAGGGAATAGCTGGCTGATATGACAGACCCAAACACATCGGATGAGCATAGCTTGACAGCCCCTAAGACGCACTGGGTGTAATAGTTGGGATCAGAGTGAGTTGCTTCAGCGTTTACCTCCGAGAGCAGTGGATATGCATGCGAAATCCTTTCGGCCCACGCACAGATGGTGAATACAGAGTATTTGGACGAATCGACCCCAAAACGACGGAGGCGACTTTTAATAACGAAGACTCCGGCATTGGTATGGGTGAGGATCAGGGTCTTTTTCTCGAGATTCCCGGCGAGTTCCGTTATCGTGGCAATCAGCTGCGTTTTTCCTGTCCCCGCAGGAAGCTCGACGGAGCAAGGGACTGCTGAGAGGACTTCGGCAGCGATCGCTCTGTTCTCATTATTTGGCGCCCCCATTAATCCTCCGTAGGAAAGGCGTTTAGCAGTGCATAGTATGTTTTGCGTAAATTCGATTGCATGAATCGATCGCTTTGAGCAGCTGTGTCGATAAGCCATTTTCCAAGTTCGATACTTGCGGGAACGCTTTTAAACCAGCCTTTACGTTTTGAAGCTGAAGCGACAAGTATTTTCCTTACGTCTTCCTCGGGCCTGCTGAGCCAACATGCTCCCGGCGACGAGGGATCGAATGTGCCCAATTCATTGTTGGAGAAGTCAGAGTTAACACGTTCGAGTGAAACAATTCCCTCATCTACGATAAACGCGAGAAGTTGGGATATCTGCTCCTTTTCCAACGCATCGAATATGGCGCTTTCCGTAGACCAACCAATGGGCCATGAAAAGATGTACACACCAGGCTGCGTGGCACTTTCCAATTTGTCATTAGTATCAGAATCGTCAGCATCCACAAGAAGGGCAACTTTGTATCCTAAAGATGCGAATCCTGTCGCTTTCGAGACGGCATTCGCACCTCCATTGCCCTGACAGATGCAGATCCCCCGCGCTGCCAATGTCGGTTTGCCTTCAGCTCGAGCTTTTTTATCATGGTATTCCGCGAAAGCCCTATAAAGGCCCTCTTCCGTTTGCCCCTCAACAACGATAATTGACCGTGCCAGAAAAGGAGAAGGGTTCGAGCGATGAAGGCCCTCGAGCTCTTCAGGCACGAAAGAACACCGAGCTATTCCGTTTCGATTTGCCAATATTGCAATTTCTGCAGCAGAGCAGCTCTCGACGGCGTTGCTTGAATGGGTAGTAAGGAGTGCTTGCGAGATGTCCTCATCGGATCTCAAGGCCTCTATAAGGCCGATAACGCGGTGCGGTTCAAGACCGCTTTCCGCCTCGTCGATCAAGAGCGTAGATTTATCGGTGGCGCCGAGCTTTTGTATCGCGAGACTTGTAAGACGACGCGTGCCGAGTCCGTAGCGATGAACGGGAACGTTTTCTGAATAAAGCGCGAGTGAACCGTAGCCGTCGCCTCTTGAAACATCGAGTCCTGGAGCCATATCTGAGTAGTCGGCAGCGCCTAAGGCCCGGGCGCCGGCCTTAATCTCGTCCAGCACGGAGGTAAAATCCGCAGGTACAGAGAGCTCATTCAGGGCATTACGGGCGGCCTGAGTGGCGTCACGCAATGCCGCTTCCGCTCCGTTGGTACCTCGCGATACCTTACCCAGTGCAGAATTGCGCGACCAACGAAGGTGAGTGTCGACCCTTTCATCGAGCTTGGAAACGCCGAGTTTTCTTCTTACGGACGCTCTGAACGGTGTAGGCGATCCGTCGGGACGGATGATTGACCATGTCGGTTCAAAGTCAATGCCTATAGACAGTTCGACAACGAGGCATTGCTCAAATCCATCAAATGGCTCGGAAGCGATTTCGCCAGCTTCCGATATGCCCCGCAAGCAAAGTCCGCAGGAGTCGACGGATAATAGTTCATTTGGAATTTGAGATAAGGTAGCGGTAATGACAATCGGGTTCGACTCGTCTTTGAAGTCAGCAAATGAAATTGGAAGGTTCCACCTGTCGCCAAGTAGCCAATCGAGAGCGTCCAATATGGTCGTCTTTCCTGAATCGCCCGCGCCTATGATGCAGATGAGTTTTTTGTCGGCAGGAATTACCCACTCGAGCTGCTCAATGCCTCGAAAATTAGCGATCTTCAACTTTCGTATAACCAAGGTGATTCCTTCCGATTAAATGCTTGCCGTTTTGATTCAGTCACGAACTGCGCGCTTAAGCGGGCCCTCTCCCCTTGACAACGCAACGTCCCAGCGCTTGTAGTTCAACAGGAGAAGGCGATTCATGAGCTCGACGTGTGGAAAATCGAGTCGATAAAATGGCTCGAGTGAAGCGTCGGTGGTGAAGAACGCTGCATGCTTGCTGCTCAACGGCATGTACGCGAAGTCAAAATCATAGGAGTCGTCTTCTGGCCCGATTATGAACATGGGCATCGAGGTCGTGACGTAATCCGAGCCGATAGATGCTTCGAGAATACAGAAATGCTTTTCAAGAAACGCTTCGTAGATACGGTTGGCCGGAACGGAACTGTCTTCGGAAAACAACAGAGTTGCGGAGACCGAAAGCTCGGCAAGAGCCTTATGGTCGCCGTTCCACCCAGACCAATCCAGCAGCACCTTCTCTTCTTCTGTCAAAGCGACGTCCTCCAGAAGCATGGAGGAGCCTTCTCGCGCTCTGCTTCTATCAGCAAGCATCGATGCAGGATGGCGCACTATGAGGTTTGAGGCCAATTTGCAGACTGCCTGCCGCCCCTGTCGAAAGGTATCGCCTTCGAGCGTCGCGTCCCTGTAGCATTGCAAAAGCCGTGTATAGGGAACGGAAATCTGGCTTTCACTCTCAGACAGCTTTGTCTCGATGAGGTTCTGCGCGTAGTACTTATCGTCGCTATCCGCATCCATATCGGAGTACTGGACTTCGTACAGATCGCGTTTGCTGCAAACGTTTTCGACCTTCGTGCGGTAAAAATCACCGCTACTTTTGTTGTAAGCATAAAGCCGTCCGGAGGAGTCCGCAAAATGGCGCAGGTAGAACTGCGGCACCCAATGCTGCTTTCGCGTCATCTTTCCGGGCAGCTTCGACATCCTAAGCCTTCACCGCCTCATACTGGTACGTCGTGCGCACGTTGTAGTGGAAGTCGTTTCCGAGATCCAGCGCCTCGAAGTGCTTCTTGGCGCAGCCGATTTTGATCTTCTCCGCGTCGCGCAGGGCGGGCTCGCCGTTCTTGCCGCCCTTGGTCTCGGTCACGAAGTACACGCGGCGCTCGCCGTCGGCCTCCTCGACGTACGCCCAGTCGGGGTTGTAACTGCCGAGCGGCGTGTCGATCTTGAACGCCGAGGGCAATTTCGCGAACACGAGAACCTCCTCCTGCTTGTCTAGAGCCTCGGCAAAGGAGCGCTCGACCCCCGCCGAGTCGTAGACCACGTAGTTGTACAGGCTCTTGCTCGTCATGTCCGGCTTCCACGCGTTCTGCCCAAGGTAGGCCGTGTAGTCGTCAAGCTCGAGGTCGCGCATGGTGTACCACTCGTCCTCGGGAAGGCGCACGTACTTGATGCCCTGGGCGATGAGGTCGTTCTTCACGCGGTTGATCTTGTCGCCGACCTGCGCGAGGAAGGTCGCGGGGTCGATCTCGAACTCGTCGAGGCGGCTGCAGCCCTCGAGGATCGCCTTGATGGTGCCGCGGGTGAGCCCGACGGCGTCCTGCAGCTCTGCGATCGGGTCGGGAAGGTCGTATTTCACCTTTCCCGAAACGGACACCACGGAGGTGCCCGTGCCCTCGGCGCTCACGCCCGCGTCGTCGATGCCCAGCGAGGCACGCTCGCTCGTCACCTGGGGCGGGCGCACGGCGAGCATGCCGTCGACAGCTTCGATGGCATGTTCGATGAGCTTGCCGGAGTCGACCTCGACCTGGAAGCGCGTGCGCTGGCGGATGCGGTCCCACAGGGCCTGGAACGCAGGGTCGAGCGTGACGTCCTTCTGCAGCTCGACCGAGACCTCCTTGGCCTTGTCACGGATCTGGACCCTCTGGGACTTGTGGATGATGATCGCCTCGACCTGCTCCTTGGCAGGCTCGAGCTCGGCGGGGAGCTCGACCTTGCCCTCCTCGGCGGCCGCCTTCAGCTCGGGCGTCACCGCGCCCTTGTCGTCGACCATGCCGGTCGCGACGAGGTGGTCGTAGACCTGCTTGGACTTCTCGTAGCCCAGGCGCTCCTCGACGCCATCATCGCCCTTGACCGTGACCTTCGTGAAGCTCTCCGGAGTGATGACGCCGAACTTGAAGTCCTCAGCCTCAAGCTCCTTCTGCAGGCCGTTGGCGAAGTCGTCGTAGCTCTCGTTCGCGATGACGGTGAGCACGTTCGCCTCTGGGTCGTACAGGCGCTCGCCATCCTGGTTCACGCACAGGCGCAGACCGCGGCCGATCTTCTGGCGCTTGGTCAGGTTGTCCTTTGTCTCGACGAGCGTGCAGATCTGGAACACGTTGGGGTTGTCCCAGCCCTCCTTGAGCGCGGAGTGGCTGAAGACGAAAGAGACGTCCTTGTCCGCGTCCTTGCCGTCCGGGAAGGAGATGAGCGTCTCCTTCTTCTGCATGATGAGCTCGAAGGCCCCGGCGTCGTCGGCGGTGCCGGCGGCTCCCTTGGAGTCCTTGAACTTGCCCTTCTTGTCCTTGGCGAAGTATCCCTGGTGCACGGCGTGGGGGTCGCGCACCAGCGGGGCGCCGACGGCTTCGTAGCACTCGAGCCACGTGCCCTTGCCGATCCCCGCCGCCTTTGCGATGCGACGAGGCGCCTTCGAGTTCAGGGCACCTGCGTACTCCTCCTCAAACATCAGGGCGTACAGGCCGCCGTGGACTTCGGGCTCGTAGACGCGGTATCGGTCGACGCGGTCGATGAAGAAGAGCGAGAGCACCTTCACGCCGCGCGGCCACAGCTCGAACTGGCGGGCCAGGTGGTCCTCGATGGTGCGGCGGATCTGCGCGCGCTTGACGACCTCCTCGTTGACGTCGCCCAGCGCCTCGCCGAGCTCGAGCACCTCGCCGTTCTGGAACTCTATGAACTCGTCGCCCACTGCGGCGCCGATGTTGTTGACCACCCAGCCGCTCTCGTAGTCGCTGTTCTCGCCGCTCTTCTGGTAGAGGTCGTTGCCGGTCTTCACCGTGACGGCCTTGCGCTTCTGCGTGCCGTCGGCCTGGCGCACGTCGATGGACACCTTGGCGGAGAACGGGTCGGACTTGACGGACTCGAGCCTCACGTACGCGCCGTTGAGGTTCGCCTCGGCCTTGATCGAGTCCACGCAGATGCCCTTCACCAGGTGGCGCTCGAAGGCGTCGACCGGCGTGAGGCGGTAGATCATGTTGTAGGCCTGCTTGTGCGTGGCCGAGTAGCGCAGCACGAACAGCGGGTTCAGGCTCTTGATGGCGGCCTTGGCCTGCTTGGTGTTGTCGACGCTCTGGGGCTCGTCGATGATGACGACGGGCTTGCAGGCGCTCACGAGCTCGCGAGGGCTGAAGCCGCCGGTGAGCTTCTCGCTGGGACGGTGGAAGAGGTTGCCCTCCTTCGCGGTGCCATCCTTCTCGAGGCCCTTGTTGAACGCGTCGATGTTGATGACCATGACCTGGATGGAGCTCGACGTGGCGAAGTTACCCACCGGCCCCATGTCCTTCGAGTCGTACACGAAGTAGTCGAGCGGCGTGCGGTCGTAGAGCGTCTCGAAGTGCCTGCGGGTGGTCTGGAGGCTCTTGAGGACGCCCTCGCGGATGGCCACGCTCGGCACGACGATAACGAACTTGGTGATGCCGTAGCGGCGGTTTAGCTCGTAGATGGAGCGGATGTAGACGTAGGTCTTGCCGGTGCCGGTCTCCATCTCGACGGTGAAGTCTCGCAGGCGCCCATCGGTGAGGACGTCGGTTGCCGGGAGGCAGCCCTCCTCCTGCACGGCGTGCAGGTTGTCGAGGAGCTGGCCCGGCGCCACGCGAAGCTCGTTGCCGTGGCCGACCATGAGCTCGCCGATTGCCGTCTGGCCTTTGCGGCCGGAATCGGCGGAGAATACGCTGCCAATAAATTGTTGTCCGCGGAACAGGTCGCAGGTTGCTTCGATGGCCTCCAGCTGGTGCTGCTGGTCGGATGAGAACTTGAACTCGAGCGCCGCCATGCTAGACCGTCCTCAATTCGATCTCACAGCCCATGCGCTCGCCGGCGTGCTTGAAGATCTGCACGGCGTTGAGCTTGAGGGTGTCGTCGAGGACGGAATCGAGGATGAGAACGCGCCTGGGCTCCATGTCGGCGATGGCCTCGAGCGCCTCAATGGTGAGGCCTCGGGACATGCAGCAGACGAGCTCGTCGCAAGCGACGGACCAGATGGGATAGCCCGCGGCTTCAGACTTCTCGACGGGCAGCGTGAGCTCGAGGCCCCATTTGAGCATCATCTCGAAGACGATATCCATATCGGAGCGATCGGGCTTGACCACGTCGAAGAGGAGCTGACCGGGCTCGGGCTTCTCAATGCCGGACTCATCGAGCTCGAACACACGGAAGCCGATGTCGGGAAGCTGCTTGGGTCCCTCGCCAAGCTTGAGTTGACGGTTGGATTCCTCGAGCTCGGTTTTGATTTTGTCGCCTGCGCGGCGAATGCGTCCTTCGCCTATGTCGCAGAGAGTCTCATACCCGTCCTTGTAGGCGTCGCGTTTCGGGTCACAAGGCTCTGGAAGCTGGACAAGGATAAACTGATAGCGATCATCTTTTCCGAGCTCCTGCAGGAACATGGCATGGGCGGTCGATGCTGAGCCTGAGAAAAAATCAAGCACAATATCACCCGTGCTTAAATGCTCATGTACGGTAAAGAAGCAAGCAACCGAAAACAATAGATAGACCGCCAGCACTACACTATTCCGAACCAAAGACCAAAAGATAAGCATTTTGAGAAAATCTAAACTTTTGGATTTTCCTACAATGCCGACTACGGCGGAATCCCTCCC
>CAJJTG010000005.1 GCA_905194675.1 uncultured Collinsella sp.
TTGCTGCTGGCAAAGGGTGACGAGGAGCTCATGCACGTGGGCGACGAGTTCGTGCCCATCGAGAGCGACCTTTCGTTGGCCAATCGCCTGATCGATGTTACCCAGTTTGACTAATGAACCATGATGGCGGCGGCGCCCTGAGTGCGCTGTCGCTGCAAGCGCGTTTCCCCTCAAGCGAGGCGCGCCGCCTAAGACCAGAAGCCCCTTCTACGTAATGGAGTGACCATGTCCCACAATACCCTGCCGACCGTCGCTGAGCTTTCGGGCGAGATGCGCGAGCGCTTGGCCAAGGTCAAGTACGTCTTTACCGACCTGGATGCCACGATGCTCGCACCCGGCTCGTGCGTGCTGCGCGACAACGACGGCAACCCTTCGACCAAACTCGTCGAGGCCGTCGTGGCGCTCGCTCGCGCTGGTATTCAGGTGGTTCCCACCTCGGGCCGCAACCGCACAATGATCCACGAGGACGCGCGCGTGCTCGGCCTCAACTCCTACATTGGTGAGATGGGCGGCCTGGTTATGTACGACCTCAAGGCCAACGATTGGGAGTATCTGACCGGCGACATGCCTTACGACCCCGTCTGCGGCCTTACTCCGCACCAGGTGATCGAGCAGACCGGCGTGTGCGAGAAGATCCTTGCCCGCTGGCCGCACAAGATCGAGTATCACAACGACATGTCGACCGGCTACAAGTACCGCGAGGTCACCGTCGGCATGCGCGGCGATGTGCCCGACAATGAGGTTCAGGCCATCCTGGACGAGGCCGGCTGCGGCCTGGTGTGGGCCTGTAACGGTCACCTGACGCATCTGTCCAAGCCGACGACGCTCGAGCTCGATCGCGTCGAGGACGGTCGCGCATTCAACATCAACCCCGCGGGCCTCAACAAAGGCGTCGCCATTGCGCGCTTCTGCGAGCACCTGGGGATCGAGCGCGAGGAGACGCTCGCGCTCGGCGATTCCGAGTCCGACTTCTACATGGCCGATCACGTGGGCACGTTCTGCCTGGTCGAGAATGGCCTGACGAGCGCCGGCGCGCCCGAGTTCCTGGCTGCTTGCGAGAACGCTTTCGTTACGCGCGGCAAAATTGTCGACGGTTGGGCGGCGACGGCAGAGCTGCTGGTCGCGGCGCGTTCATAGCGCGGCGTCGCTGCACTTGGACATGTCTTTTCGAGAGAGACTGGTGAGGTAATGTCCGATATCGAGAATCCGGCAGGCGACACGCGCCCGATTGGCGTGTTCGATTCTGGTTTGGGCGGTCTGACGGTTGCGCGCGCGATTGCGACGGCGCTGCCGCACGAGTCCGTCTACTACTTTGGCGACACCAAGCGCTGCCCCTACGGCACGCGCACCGAGGATGAGGTGCGCTCGTTTGCGTTGCAGGCGGGTCGTTGGCTTTCGAAGCACGACGTCAAGATTATGGTCATCGCCTGCAACACGGCGACCGCTGCGGCCTTGCGTCTGGCCCAGCAGGTGCTCGACGTTCCCGTGATCGGTGTGATCGCGCCGGGTGCCCGTGCGGCAATCAACAGCACGCGTACGCGTCGCGTGGGCGTGCTCGCCACCAACCTCACCATTCGCTCGGGCGCCTACACGCGCGCCATTCAGGATCTAGATGCCGGCGTCGATGTATACGGCTGTCCTGCCTCGAGCTTTGTCGAGGTTGTCGAACACGAGCTCGCCTCGGGTGCACATCTGCAGGAACAGTGGCTTGAGAACGAGGACATCTTCGATACGCCTGCCGTGCGTGCGCTGGTGGGTGCCACGGTTGAGCCGCTGCGCGACCACGGTATCGATACCGTGGTGCTCGGCTGTACGCATTTTCCGCTGTTGGTGGGACCTATCCGCCATGCTCTGGGGCCTGGGGTGCGCGTCGTGAGTTCCGCCGAGGAGACCACACGCGAGTTGACCGATATCCTCACGCGCCGCGAGCAGCTGGCGGGCGATGCCGCCGAGCCGCAGCATCGTTTTGCCACGACGGCCGATAACATTGCCGAGTTTGCGGTGGCGGGCAGCTTTATCTTTGGTCAGCCGCTCAAGAGCATTGAGCATATCGATATCGATGAACTGAAATAGACGTAGGGTTACCGTCCAAAGACTTGCCCCCTTCTTTTGCCGAAAGGATATTTCTATGGAGTACATGCAGGTCAATCGCGCCAACGGCCGCGCCGCCAACGAGTTGCGCCCCGTTAAGCTCACCCGTGGCGTCATGAAGCACGCCCACGGCTCGTGTTTGGCCGAGTTCGGCGACACGCGCGTGCTGTGCGCCGCCACTATCGAGGAGGGCGTGCCGGGCTGGCGAAAGGGAGCTAAGGCCGGCTGGGTGACCGCGGAATACGCCATGCTGCCGGCGTCGACCGGCAAGCGCTGCAAGCGCGAGCACGCCAACCGCAAGGGTCGCTCCATGGAGATCGAGCGCCTCATTGGCCGCAGCCTGCGCACCGTCGTCAACATGAAGGCGCTCGGCGAGTACACCGTCACCGTCGACTGCGATGTGATTCAGGCCGATGGCGGCACGCGTACAGCGAGCATCACCGGCGCCTGGGTGGCGCTGCACGACGCCCTCGCCATGTGGGTCGAGGCGGGCAAGATCGGGCGCATCCCGCTTATCGGCCAGGTGGCTGCCATCTCCATGGGCGTTGTCGACGGCAATACGCTGCTTGACCTCGATTATTCCGAGGACAGCCATGCCGAGGTCGACATGAACCTCGTCGCCACCGACACCGGTGAGATGATCGAGCTCCAGGGCACCGGCGAGCAGGCGCCCTTCGACCGCAAACGCCTCAACGCCCTGCTCGACCTGGGCGACAAGGGTATTGCCGAGCTCATCGAGCTTCAGCGCCAAGCCATCGTCTAACCTGCCAAAAAGGGATGTTTATTTTGGCAGGTTTTATCTGGGAAAACGTCGAAGTATAAGACTGCCGTTGATTGAGAGGGGGGAGGCAGGGGCCCTCGTCGCCCTCGGCGCGGCATTGCTATAGAGACAAGGAGACCACTCATGGCACTTGAGAAGATCGACATCGACACCCTCGACCCGGCGGCGACCATCGTCGTGGCAACCGGAAACGCTCATAAGCTCACCGAGATCGAGGCCATTTTGGGCAAGGTCATGCCCGAGGTACGCTTTGTGGCGCTCGGTCAGCTGGGCGATTTTGAGGACCCCGAGGAAAACGGCACGACGTTTTTGGAGAACGCCATCATCAAGGCGCAGGCTGCGGTCGAGGAGACGGGGCTCATGGCCATTGCCGACGATTCGGGCTTGGTCGTTGATGCCCTGGACGGCGAGCCGGGCGTGTATAGCGCGCGCTATGCGGGCGTGCATGGCGACGATGCCGCCAACAACGCCAAGCTGCTCGTTAACCTGGAAGGCGTGGCCGACGAGGATCGCACCGCGCGTTTTATGAGCGTCGTTGCGCTCATCGACACGGACGGTTTGGTCACCTATGGTGAGGGCGCCTGCGAGGGCACTATCGCACATGAGGGCCGCGGCGATCACGGCTTTGGCTACGACCCGCTGTTCCTGCCGGTCGACACGCCGGGCAAGACCATGGCCGAGCTGACGGCGGACGAGAAGAACGCCATCAGCCATCGATTCCATGCGCTCGAGCACCTATCCGCCAAACTGACGGGCGAGGAGTAGGCCGTGCGCGCGGTGGTGCAGCGCGTGCTCAACGCCGGCGTGACGGTCGACGGCGATTGCGTGGGCCGCATTGGACGCGGCTACCTGGTGCTGCTGGGTGTGGGCCATGGCGACACGCGCGCCGAGGCCGATAAGCTGTGGGGCAAGCTCCGGGGCTTGCGCATTAACGAGGACGATAACGGCAAGACCAACCTGGCACTTGCCGATGTCGACGGCGAGGTTCTCGTGGTGTCGCAGTTCACGCTGTTCGCCGATTGCCGTCACGGCCGCCGTCCATCGTTTACGGATGCCGGCGCCCCCGATGTCGCCAACGAGCTCTACGAGTACTTCCTGACGCTTGTGCGCGAGGACGTCGAGCACGTAGCGCATGGCATCTTCGGCGCCGACATGAAGGTCGACCTCGTCAACGACGGTCCATTCACCATCGTTCTGGACACAGACAATCTGTAAGTAGTCAATTTTGGACGGGGATTTTTTAGCTACTTGCGTATGGCGGTAGCAGGGTGCTATAGTATTAGAGTTTTGTCTATCTTAGGGGTATTATCCCCTTTTTGAATTGCACCTTCTGGAGGCCCTGTTCATGGAAGAGATGGAAGTCAATCACGTCGACGACATCCACGAGAAGCTGACCGATATGGTGGGCGATCGCGTTAAGGTGAAGGCCAACATGGGCCGCACCCGCGTCGTCGAGCGCATGGGCACCATCAAGAGCGTCCATCCGGCAGTCTTTATCGTCGAGGTCGACGAGCGCCGTGGCCGCAAGTCGCGTCAGTCCTACCAGTATATTGATGTTCTCACCGGCCAGGTCGAGCTGTTCGACCCCGAGAGCGGCGAGCACATTTTTACCCCGCTCGGCAATCAGCTCGAGGAGCACTAGCGGTGACCGATTGGTCCCTGACCCTTTCCGCGCCGGCAAAGATCAACCTCTATCTGGGGGTTCATACCGAGCGTGACGACCGCGGCTACCATAAGGTCGATTCCCTGATGGCAGCCGTCGGTCTTGCCGATATCGTGACGGTCGCCCCGGCGCAGGATCTGACCGTCCAGACGGTTCCGGCATCCGACTTTCCCATGCAAAAGAATACGGCGTATCGTGCGGCCGCTGCTATGGCCGAGCATTACGGTCGTGAAGCCAATGTCTGCATCACGATCGAGAAGCGCATCCCGTTGTGTGCCGGCCTGGGCGGTCCCTCGACGGATGCCGCGGCGGTCATTGTCGCCTTAGCGGAGCTCTGGGGCGTCGATCGCAGCGATCCCGCGCTGGATGACATCGCGCGCGGCATTGGCGCCGACGTGCCGTTCTTTTTGCATGCCAGCCCTGCATTTTACGTGGGTGGGGGAGACGTGCTGGCAACCGAGTACCCCGCACTGCCCGCGACACCCGTCGTGCTGGTCAAGCCACGCGAGGCAAGTGTTTCAACAATTGAAGCCTATCGACGTTTTGACGAGGCCCCAGCGCCTGCGGACAAGCCCGGAGCGATCGCATCTGCCCTTCGCTCGGGAGACGCAGAGGCGGCCTACGCGCTCGTCCACAACAACCTGGGAGTCATTTCCGCGCAAATGGAGCCGCGGATTCAAACGGTGCTCGACTGGCTTCGTTCACAGGACGGTACCATTACCGCAAACGTGTGCGGTTCGGGTGCCTGCTCGTTTGCTCTCTGCGATACCGCCGCCACGGCAGTCAATCTTGCGGAAGCTGCCCAGCAAAATGGCTGGTGGGCTTATGCAACGGAGCTCGTTTCCGACACGGTTCGCGTCGAAGTGCCAAAGAAGTAAAAATTTCTCTAGCACACGACGGAAATCTTTGTTACTATAGTCGAGCTAACGGGTTGTGGCTCAGTTTGGTAGAGCACTGCGTTCGGGACGCAGGGGTCGCTGGTTCAAATCCAGTCAACCCGACCAGAGCATGAGGAGGGATCGCTTCTTGCGGTCCCTTTTTTTAGCTATTGTTGTGATACCGCGGCACCCGCGGTATACTCATTCGAGCTTGTCTCGCTGTATTGTGGAGGTCTACATGTTTGGACTGAGGGCTCCTGAGCTCATCATTATTCTCGTTGTTGTCCTGATTATCTTCGGGCCTAAGAACCTGCCGAAGCTCGGCAAGTCCCTCGGCTCTACCGTCAAGAATATCCGCGAGGGTATGGAGGGCGACGATAAGGGCGAAACCAAGCAGGCCGAGGACGTTGTGGTCGAGGAGTCCAAGGAGGACAAGGAGATCGCAGAGCTCGAGGCCAAGCTCGCTGCTGCCAAGCAAAAGAAGGCAGAGGACAGCGACGCGGACGCAGAGTAGTCCCATCCCTTTGGGGTGAGCACCTGACCGG
The DNA here is from genome assembly GCA_905194675.1 of uncultured Collinsella sp. Taxonomy (GTDB): domain Bacteria; phylum Actinomycetota; class Coriobacteriia; order Coriobacteriales; family Coriobacteriaceae; genus Collinsella. Next base: position 5,959 of record CAJJTG010000005.1, read on the forward strand.
CTTGCCCGCAGGCTAGCCGGTCTTTTTCGTTTTGTTGACAGTTGATCGTTACATCATAGTTGGGGAGATATCCGTATGGACGCAAGCCAGATCGTACTGACCGCTGAGGGCCGCCAGAAGCTCGTCGAGGAGCTCGCTTGGCGTGAGGGCGATTACGCCAAGGAGATCGTCGAGGACATCAAGGAAGCCCGCGCGTTCGGCGACCTTTCGGAGAACTCCGAGTACGACGCCGCCAAGGACAAGCAGGCCCAGAATGCTGCTCGCATTGCCGAGATTCAGGCCATCCTCGCCAACGCTCAGGTTGCTGCCACCACGGGCGATCTGACCGTCTCCATCGGTTCCACCGTTTCTCTGATCGATCCCAACGGTGAGGTCATGGAAGTCACGCTCGTCGGTACCACCGAGACCAACTCGCTCGAGCACAAGATCTCCAACGAGTCTCCGGTCGGCCATGCCATCATCGGTCACGGCGAGGGCGACTCCGTCGAGGTTGTTACGCCTTCGGGCAAGACCCGCGTCTACACCATCGCAAAGATCGCACGCTAGACCAAGGTCCCGCGTAAAGGTATGTTTTCGCTCCCTGGGACCGAATCCTGGGGAGCGTTTTAATTTGAGGAGCTAACTTATGGCAGAGAACCAGAACGCCGCCGATCAGGCATCGACGCTCAACGACGAGCGCGCCACCCGCCTGGCCAAGCGCGCCGCCCTGTTCGAGGCGGGCCAGAACCCCTATCCCGAGCACTCCGAGATTGAGGACTACGTCGTCGACATTGAGACTAAGTACGCCGAGCTCACCGATGGCGAGGACACCGAGGACGTCGTGAAGATCGGCGGCCGTGTGGTCGCCAAGCGCGGTCAGGGCAAGATCATGTTCATCGTCGTGCGCGACGCGACCGGCGAGATCCAGCTGTTCTGCCGCATCAACGATATGGACGAGGCCGCCTGGAATACGCTCAAGGCTCTCGACCTGGGCGATATCCTGGGCGTGACCGGCGTGGTCGTGCGTACCAAGCGTGGTCAGCTTTCCGTTGCCCCCAAGAGCGCGACGCTGCTGTCCAAGGCCGTTCGCCCGCTGCCCGAGAAGTTCCACGGTCTCTCTGACAAGGAGACCCGCTATCGTCAGCGTTATGTCGACTTGATCGCCAACGACGACGTTCGCGAGACCTTCCGCAAGCGCTCGCAGATCCTCTCCACGTTCCGCCGCTTTATGGAGTCCGATGGCTACATGGAGGTTGAGACCCCTATCCTGCAGACCATCCAGGGCGGAGCTACTGCCAAGCCGTTCATCACGCACTTCAACGCGCTCGATCAGGAGTGCTACCTGCGTATCGCCACCGAGCTGCACCTCAAGCGCTGCATCGTCGGCGGCTTTGAGCGCGTTTTCGAGATCGGCCGCATCTTCCGCAACGAGGGTATGGACCTCACCCACAACCCCGAGTTCACCACGATGGAGGCTTACCGCGCCTTCTCCGATCTCGAGGGCATGAAGGCGCTCGCCCAGGGTGTCATTAAGGCCGCTAACAAGGCTATCGGCAACCCCGAGGTTATTGAGTACCAGGGCCAGACCATCGACCTTTCTGGTGAGTGGGCAAGCCGTTCCATGACCGATATCGTCTCTGACGTGATTGGTAAGCAGGTCACCATCGACACGCCGGTTGAGGAGCTTGCTGCCGCTGCACGCGAGAAGGGCCTGGAGATCAAGCCCGAGTGGACCGCCGGCAAGATCATCGCCGAGATCTATGACGAGCTGGGCGAGGACACCATCGTCAACCCCACCTTCGTGTGCGATTACCCCATCGAGGTTAGCCCGCTTGCCAAGCGCTTTGAGCATGATCCGCGCCTGACCCATCGCTTTGAGCTGGTCATCGCCGGTCACGAGTACGCCAACGCGTTCTCCGAGCTCAACGACCCGGTCGACCAGGCCGAGCGCTTCGCTGCCCAGATGGCCGAGAAGGCCGGCGGCGACGATGAGGCCATGGAGTACGATGAGGATTACGTGCGTGCCCTCGAGTACGGTATGCCTCCCGCGGGCGGCATTGGCATCGGTATCGACCGCGTGGTCATGCTGCTCACCAACCAGGCTTCCATCCGCGACGTGCTGCTGTTCCCACACATGAAGCCCGAGAAGGGTTTCCAGTCCGGTGCCGCCGCTGCCAAGGCTGCCGAGGCCGGCAACACCGCGAGCCCCTTCGTCAAGCCGCTCAAGCCCACGCTCGACTACTCCAAGATTGCCGTCGAGCCGCTGTTTGAGGAGTTCGTCGACTTTGATACCTTCTCCAAGAGCGACTTCCGCGCCGTTAAGGTCAAGGCATGCGAGGCTGTCAAGAAGTCCAAGAAGCTGCTGAACTTTACGCTCGACGACGGCACCGGTACCGACCGCACCATCCTCTCCGGTATTCACGAGTATTACGAGCCCGAGGACCTGGTCGGCAAGACCCTGCTCGCCATCACCAACCTGCCTCCGCGCAAGATGATGGGTATCCCCAGCTGCGGCATGCTCATCAGCGCCATCCACGAGGAGGAGGGCGAGGAGCGTCTCAACCTGATTCAGCTCGACGCTTCCATCCCTGCCGGCGCGAAGATGTACTAACTAGTTACGCGGTTCTACGAACCGCGTAACGGCTCGACGCTGCGCGGGCCGCATTTGGACAATCTGACGTTCAACTTCAAGGGCGCGACCAGAAGGTCAGCGCCCTTTCGTTTCACGTCACCTTGTCTCAAATGCAGCCCGCTCGCTGACTTATGCTCAACCTGCGGCGCCATTTTGCTTGAAGGCACCTTGCTCACTCTGGCGGGCTTTCGCTGTCCGTCCTCTATCTGCGGTGTTGCCCTGGTTGGCACTTGGGGACGTTCCTTTTGTGCCGGCACTTGGGGACAGTCCTAGTCGTCTGGGGTCTACCGGCGCATTGGGGGTTTACGCCTTCCATGCATGACAGTCGTCTCTTTTATGTTTCCTTTAGCCGTCGCTGCCTAGGATGGGGGTTAGTCGGTAGGAAGGGAGCGTCTATATGAACGACGCGAGCGATCGTGCAATCGAAGAGGACATGCTCGATCAGTTCAATTACTTTGACGATGAGGACGAGGAGCTGATCGATCGTCGCGAGCCGGCGTCGCTCGATGCTTTCGACCTTGTTGATGAAGGGCCCGACGAGGACGAGGTCGAATCGACGGAACCCCCACAGCCTTCGCGCCATGATTCGTTGCTCTCAAGAGTCCCTCTGCACCACGGTGTTCGTGCCGGCGCCCTCCATATGAAAACCGACTGGTGCCAGATCGTGACGGCAGGCGGTGAGCTTGCCGTCGATGCGCCGCTCACCGATAAATCATCCATCATTTGCCGCACCGGTATGCTTATGCTCGCGAGCGGAACGGGTGCCTGGCGTGTACGCGATACCATGAATCGCGTCGCCGCTGTACTCGGTGTCACCATCCACGTTGACTTAAGTCTCCTGTCGTTTGAGTGTACTTGTATCGAAGATGGTCACTGCTTTAACGAGGTCGTCAGCCTACCCACAACGGGGGTCAATACTCATCGCATATGGATGATGGAGAGCTTCTTAAAGGAAATCGAGGTTTACGGGCGCCGGTTTACCGTGCATGAGTACCACGAGATGCTCAAGACCGTTGAGAGTTCAAAACCCGATTACACTCCCTGGCAACAGGGCATTGCGGCGGCCTGTGCTTGCGGCGCCTTTGTCTTTTTGCTCGGCGGCGGCCCTATCGAGATGGCCTGTGCATTTGTGGGCGCTGGTGTCGGCAACTTTGCGCGCTCCCATATTCTCAAGCAGGGCCTTGGCCAGTTTAGCGCGCTGACGATCGGCGTTGCACTCGCTTGCGTCTCGTATCTGCTGGCATTGCTTGGCCTTGGCCAGGTCATACCGGGGGCAATGTCGCACCAAGAAGGCTATATCGGCGCCATGCTCTTTGTGATCCCCGGCTTTCCTCTCATTACGGCAGGCCTCGACATCGCTAAGCTCGACATGCGAAGCGGCATTGAGCGTCTTTCGTATGCTGTGTCGATTATTGTGATGGCGACCCTCGTAGGCTGGATGGTTGCCGAGTGTGTGGGGCTGGCGCCGGATGATTTTGCCCCGCTCGGCCTCTCACCGTTGGCTCTTACACTCTTGCGTATTGTGACGAGCTTTGTCGGAGTATTTGGCTTCTCGGTTATGTTCAACAGTCCGGTAAAGATGGCAGCGGCGGCAGGGCTCATCGGCGCCGTGTCTAATACCTTGCGCCTTACGCTCGTTGATGCGCCGACGCTGTTTCCCTTCCTGGGTCTGAGCGTGGGTATGCCTCCCGAGGCAGCAGCGTTTATCGGCGCGCTGGTATCGGGACTGCTCGCGAGCTTAGCCGAAATCAAGCTCACCTACCCACGCATCGCCCTCACGGTGCCGTCGATTGTCATTATGGTGCCGGGCTTGTATCTGTATCGCTCGATGTATTACATGTGCACCTTCGACACGGTCAATATGCTCGGCTGGTTTGTGCGTGCAGTGCTCATCGTGGCGTTTCTGCCCGTTGGTCTGGGTGTGGCGCGTACGCTCACCGACCCTCGCTGGCGCCACACCAGCTAATTGGCGCAAGTGAAACTGATCCGCATAACATGAACGTGGATAATCTCCCGTTTTTGGCCTGTTTACGGGCTCAAAACGGGAGATTATCCACGTTCGTGGAATGGGTGTCCGAAAATCCACGCTCGTTGGGCCGATACAGACGCACCTGGCGATTCCTTTTTTGTAGACGTTGTCGCGCGGCTACGGGTGGGAAAGGTCCCAACGGTTAACATATACTCCATATGGGTAAAGAGACCAAAGCGCTGCCGCGGGGCGGCGCTTTGCGTTTGAAAAAACTAGCTCGTCTAAGAGGAACTAGCATGTTAGACCGTTTTACCGATCGCGCGCGCAAGGTCATGTCCATGGCCAAGCAAGAGGCGCTCGATCTACACTCAAATAAGGTGGGCACCGAGCACCTGCTGCTCGCGCTTGCCAAGGAGGACGAGGGCATTGCCGCCGAGGCACTGCGTTCGCTCGACATCTCCTACGATGACATCATGGATACTCTCAAAGAGGTCCAGACCACGGTTCCCGAGCCCAGTGAGGAGACCGAGGCGGCCAAGCTCGCCTTTACGCCGCTCGTCATTAGCGTGATGGAGCGTTCATTCCGCGTGGCGCGTGAGAACAACCAGACCTACGTGTCGACTGAGCACTTGCTGATCGGCATCGTCGAAGAGGGGAACGGCATGGCCATGGACATCCTCATGCGCCTGGGTGTGTCGTCCGCTTCCATTAAAAAAGCCATCGAGAAACTCACCGCCAAGGACCAGGACAAGAAGCGTCCGCTCGCCGGCGCCGGTGCCGGGCGTCCCGGCGCGGGCCTGCCGTTCTTTAGCGGTTCGGACGCCTCGCAGCAAAAGGGGAGTGGCACCGATACGCTTAAGCAGTTCGCCACCAACCTCACGCAGAAGGCGCGTGACGGTGAGCTCGACCCCGTGATCGGTCGCGAAAAGGAAGTCCAGCGCATGATGGAGATCCTTTCGCGCCGCACCAAGAACAACCCGCTCATTCTGGGCGACCCCGGCGTGGGCAAGACGGCCATCGTCGAAGGCCTGGCTCAGCAGATTGCAGCCGGCAACGTGCCCGAGAACCTCATGAACCAGAATATCTGGACGCTCGACCTGCCGGGCCTCGTTGCGGGCGCCAAGTATCGCGGTGAGTTTGAGGAGCGCCTCAAGAACGTGATCCAGGAGGCCACCGAAGCCGACGACGTCATCCTGTTCATCGACGAGATGCACACCATCATCGGTGCCGGTTCTGCCGAGGGCTCCATCGATGCGAGCTCCATGCTCAAGCCCGTGCTCGCGCGTGGTGCCTTCCAGATTATCGGCGCCACCACGGCCGAGGAATTCCGCAAATACCTCACCAAGGACCCGGCTTTCGAGCGTCGCTTCCAGACCATCGATGTCGAGGAGCCGAGCGTCGAGGACACGGTCAAGATCCTGACCGCGCTCAAGCCGCGCTACGAGGAGCACCACCATGTGCGCTATACGCAGGGTGCTATCGAGGCCGCCGCGAACCTTTCCAACCGCTACATCCAGGATCGCTTCCTGCCCGATAAGGCCATCGACCTCATTGACGAGGCCGGTGCTCGCGCTCGCATCGCCGCGAATCGCGCACCTGAGCCGGTGCGCGAGGCCGAGCATCGCATCGAGGAGCTCAAGGCCGCCGCACAGGAGGCCACCGAGAGCGACGACATGAACAAGGCTGCCGAGATCACCGAGCAGCAGAAGGCTGCCGAGATTGAACTCGCCGAGGCCAAGGCTGCCTGGACGGCCGAGCTCGACGCCAGCCCGCTCACCATCGATGTCTCCCAGATCGCCGATATCGTGTCCGTGACCTCGGGCGTGCCGGTGTCCTCGCTTACCGAGAGCGAGAGCCGTCGCCTGCTGCAGGCCGAAAGCGTGCTCAAGACACGTATCATCGGTCAGGATGAGGCTGTCGAGGCAGTTGCCAAGGCCGTGCGCCGCAGCCGCTCGCCGCTCAAGGATCCGCGTCGCCCCGGCGGCAGCTTTATCTTCCTGGGTCCCACCGGCACGGGCAAGACCGAGCTCGCCAAGACGCTCGCCGAGTACCTCTTTGGCAGCAAGGACGCGCTCATCAGCTTCGACATGTCCGAGTTCGGTAGCGAGTTCGAGGTCTCCAAGCTCATCGGTAGCCCTCCGGGTTACGTCGGTCACGACGAGGGCGGCCAGCTCACCAAGGCCGTTCGTCGCCACCCGTATTCGGTCGTGCTGTTCGACGAGATCGAGAAGGCGCACCCCGATATCTTCAACATCCTGCTGCAGGTGCTAGAGGAGGGCCGCCTGACTGATAGCCAGGGCAAGACGGTCGACTTCCGCAACACCGTGATCATCATGACGTCCAACGTGGGCGCCCGCGAGATCGCGCAGGATGCGAGCGTCGGCTTTGGCACCACCGGCGAGCAGGGCCTCACCTCGAGTGAGATCAAGGGTCGTGCGATGGGCGAGCTCAAGCGCCTGTTCCGCCCCGAGCTGCTCAACCGTATCGACGACATCGTGGTGTTCCAGAAGCTTTCGGGCGAGAACCTGACCAAGATCGCGCATCTGCTGGTGGACGACCTGCGTCAGCGTTTGATCGCCAACGGCATGAACATCAAGCTCACCGATGCTGCCTATGACAAGATCGTGGCCGAGGGCACCGACCTCACCAATGGCGCGCGTCCTCTGCGTCGTGCCATCCAAAAGCTCATCGAGGATCCGCTGTCCGAGGAGCTGCTGGCCGGCGAGTGGGGCGAGGGCGATACCGTCCTGTGCGACGTGGCCGATGGCAAGTTTGTCTTTAGCCACGGCACGGGCGAGATCCCGGCACCGCGTCCGGCGGGCACGCTCGGTGGCGATACCGCCCCGGCGGCACCGCACACCGGCAACGCCGCGCCTGTGAGCAGTGGCGTGAGCTCGGGCCCCGGCGGCATGATGCAAGCCGGTTCCGGCGCGCTGTAGGGATTAACATACCTTGTATAACGGGGGCGTTCCGATAAGGAAGCGCCCCCATTTCTATTGAAATGCGCTTCAATCTGCCGTGCTATACTATAATTGAAACTAAGTATAGCAAAGGAGCTGATATGTCTACATCAATACTCGACACGCGGCCAGTGCAGATGAACGTGCGCATAGATCGCCAGCTCAAAGAGGCGGGAGACGCCGTCCTGACTCATATTGGCATGACGCCGTCACAAGCCGTTCGGACACTTTGGGAGTATCTGGTCGTTAACGGACGCATGCCCTCGAAGGGAGACGCGGCGGCTCCGGTTTCTGACGGAGTGGAGCCCCGGCGCATGGAGTCAAGGGCTGCGCAAGGCAGCCATATCGTTCGCGATTCGTGCCTCAAATACGGCATCCCCATCCCTGAGTTCTCGGGAGACTATGACGACCTCTATGAGGAGGCCATGGCGGAGCGCTATCCCGAGTGGGTGGAACTATGAGCACAGAAGGCGTCCTCAAGCTGTTAATCGATACCAACGTATGGATGGATTATTTTTCTGGCAGGTCCGACCGTACGGCAAATGTCGTCCATCTGATCGAGATTGCCGACGCCTCGGAGCGGATTGCCCTGTTTGCCTCGTCGCTTTCGGTCAAAGACGTTTCATATCTTGTCTCGGCGGCAATCAAGCAGGAGTGCCGAAGAAAGACTGGCTCACTGAGCGATAACGCCATTGCGGCGGCAGACGAAACGGCCTGGGCATGCGTTCGACAGATGCGCGAGCTAGCCCTCATCGCCCCGGTCGGTGCAGACGAGGTCTTCGACTCCTTTGTGTTCAAGTACCACCACAATGACTTTGAGGACGACCTGATGCTGGGCGTCGCCAATCGCATTGATGCCGATTACGTCGTGACGGAGGACAAGAATCTAATTAAACATACCAATGGTGTATGCATTAATGTTCAACAGGCGTTGAGGTTGGTTGGGGGGTCCAACGTTCCCTCTGCGCGGCCCGTCTAACCTGCTTTATCTTGATAAAGTGGCGGTACCCCGCCGTTAGCCGATGATGCGGGGGCGCTCGGCGTTTTCGACTGGTTTATGCACGCAAAGTCTGGGAATATACAAGGCGCATGTCTTACTGTCTAACCAGTTGCGCCAAGGAGGCACCATGGACTACAAGATTACCGGCTACGAGCCCGCTCAGCTGTTCCATTTCTTTGAGGAGGTCAGCGCGATCCCCCGTGGGTCTGGCAACGAGAAAGGCATCAGCGATTTCCTGGTTGCGTTTGCCAAGGAGCGCGGCCTCGATGTGTACCAGGACGAGGTCTACAACGTCATCATTCGCAAGCCCGCATCTGCCGGTGCCGAGAATGCCCCGACCGTGATGCTGCAGGGCCACATCGATATGGTGTGCGACAAGTTGGGCTCCGTCGAGCACGACTTTACGACCGATGGTATCGACCTGGTCGTCAAGGACGGCGTCCTCACCGCTAACGGCACCACTCTGGGCGCCGACAACGGTATCGCCGTCGCGCTTATGCTTACCGTGCTCAACGATGATTCGATTGCCCATCCGGCCCTCGAGTGCGTATTCACCACCGACGAGGAGACTGGCCTGGTCGGCGCCGAGACGCTCGACAAGTCCCAGATTAGCGCCCGCACCATGATTAACCTTGACTCCGAGGAAGAGGGCGTTGCCACCGTCAGCTGCGCCGGCGGCGTCGTCGTTACCTACACCTGCCCGATCGCGCGTGAGCACAAGACCGGTAGCACCCTCACGCTCGACATCTCCGGCCTGCTGGGCGGTCACTCCGGCAGCGATATCCACCTGGAGCGCGGCAACGGCAACCTCATCATGGCCCGCATCATCGACCGCCTGATGGTTGCCGGCGTGCCCGCCATCGTGAGCTTTAACGGCGGCACCAAGGACAACGCCATCAACCGTGAGTGCAAGGCTGTTCTGGTCTACGCCGACCACGCTGCCGCCGAGGCCGCGGCCCAGATCGCCCGTGGCATCATCGCCGACGTCACTGCCGAGCTCGAGGTCTTCGACCCCGGCTTTACCTGCACTGTCGAGATCGCCGACAACGCCGAGGTCGAGGCCATGGACCAGAAGTCCGCGCTTGCCCTCATCCGCGCCCTGCGTCTTGCCCCTAACGGCGTGATTCGCCGCAACGTCGCCACCGACGGCTCCGTCGAGGTTTCCTCCAACATCGGTGTGGTTGCCACCTCTGACGACGAGGTCAAGATCATGCTGTCCCCGCGCTCCTCGATCACCTCGCTGCAGAACGAGTTCAAGGACCGCCTGCAGACGCTTGCCGATGTCTTGGGCTTCGACGCCAAGTTCGAGTTCGAGTATCCCGGCTGGAGCTATGCCGAGCATTCGCCGGTCCGCGACATCTTTGTCGAGAGCTATCGCGAGCTCTTTGGCTCCGAGCTGCGCATCGAGTCCATTCACGCCGGCCTTGAGTGCGGCCTGTTTGCCGAGGCCCTGCACGGCCTGGACGCCATCGCCGTGGGCCCGACGCTCTCCGATGTCCACACCCCGGACGAGAGCATGGAGCTCGCTTCTGCCGAGCGCTTCTACGAGCTGCTCATCGACGTCCTCAAGCGCCTTGCCGCGTAAGGGTCGCGCTAGCAGCAGTTCGAGCCACGTGCTAGCGGATTGCAAATGACATTACGAGAGGGGGCATCCGAACTTTTGCGACGGGTGCCCCCCTCTTCTTTTAAGAAATGTGGATTGATTGGCGCCTAGCCCATATCCGCCTTGATGAGGTCGAGGGTGCGCTGGCAGTTTTCGCGGACGGGGCCGAGCATATGCTCGCGCAGGTCCGCCATGCCGGGCAGGTCGGCGTATTCGTCCATGATCTCTTCCATACAAATGGGCACCTCGTAGGCGAGGTCCATCATGGTCGCAAAGCAAAACTTCTCGGATAGCCCGGCATCGGTGAGCGCCGCCTCCAGCGCGGGGTCGCCCATACCGTGGTATCGGCGGATACCGCCTGGACCGATGCGCCCCACTCGATTTTCGCCGCCAACGCTCATGGCAAGGCGCGCCCGGCGGCGCATACGTTCGTACGCCAAGCCCGATGCGACATCGTACATGGGTGCGAGCGCTGCGTTTGTGCCTTTGCCTAGGATGAGCGAGTAGTTTTTAGCGTGTGCGTCAGGCGCTCCGATAATGGCGTTATAGAACAACATATAGGTAAAAAGCACAAGATTCATGTGGTGGGGGACTGTGTTAATCAGTCGTTCTTGGATGTCTCGTGTGGTTGGTCCTCCGTCGGCGGTGTATTTCTGGCTTGGCAATACACCGAGCGCCTGGCAAAAGTCCTCCTGATGCAGCCTTTCGATATTTCCGCTGCTATTGACCATTCTGTCGTACCGTTCAACGACGAGCGCGGCTTCGTCTTCAAATGTGCAATAGGAGACGTTGGCAGTTGGAATGCCAACACGCCGAGCCGTTTTCATGCAGACGAATTCGTTTAAGGCCTGGTGTTTGAACCCAACGACACCATTTTTGAAGATATGGGTAGTGGGGGATGACCCTAGACATTCGCACCATTGGCCATCATGCCAAGCTAGTGCAAATTTGCCTTGGTTGCCGCCCAGGGACCAGCTTTCGTTGGAGCCCATCCATGTCTCTCTTTCGTCATCGCGAATTGCTTTGAGCTTGTGAGCGATTTGAGAATTGGTAAGCGGGCGGTATGCCGAGACCCTGCCGCGGGCGGCGCCTAATTGATCGGTTCGACAAAACTGAACGGCCCCTGCGCAGTCAAGACCGATATGGCACAAGAGGGCGACGGGGTTGTTGGATGCAACGTCATACTCGGCGGCAATAGCGCGACGCTGCTCTTGGCTGTCGGGCAAAAGGCCAAATAGGAACGGGCGGACGATGTTATGGCCATACGCGCGATTGGAAAGCGGCATTGTAAGCGATAGTGGTGCTCCGCGATAGGTTGGGGCGTATACAAAGCTGCAGAGTCCATGCTCGTCTTGCCGGAGAGTGCCTGCGATTTCGCCACAAATGAGGGTCGCAAGCTCCATCTCTGCCATTTATTTCACAACCTTACAGCCAAAGGAGAGGTCTGAAGTGTCGGAAAGGCCTTGCTCGGCTGCGATTTGGGCCAGCAAGGCACCATAGGAAGATGGCGTTCCCTGTCGAGCGGGTCGTCTGCCTACGCTTGGCTTTGGCAGGGCATTCGAGTTCGCGATAGGGAGGTCCGCTTTCGTCGTCGGATGTTCGGAGGGCGATGCGATGGAGTCGTTATCGCTTTGCGCAAAGAGACCTATGCCGAGTGCGTTAAAGACGGACAGCAACTTGTCGAGTCGAATGCCGGTGGCGTCTCCTAGCTCGAGCGATGCGAGCAGGCGCTCCGAAACACTGGCCGTTTTGGCGAGGGCGGCACGGGTGAGACCCTGAGCCTCGCGTGCCTGGCGCACGTAGATGCCAGCTTGGCGCGGTGTGGTGATGGGAAGGGTATTCACGGCGATCTCCTAACGTGCAGACTTTTGCATATCAGTATGACATGCAAAAGTCTGCACGAAAAGGCCTCATGCAAAACTTTGCATGAGGCCTTGTACTGGCGTTGAGTTTTGAGCGATTGTGTTTGGCGTTACAGCGCCAAAATCCCCAGATGCTCAAGCAAGATCTTAAGTCCGATGAGGATGAGCACGATGCCGCCCACGATGGTGGCAGGTTTTTCGTAGCGCGCGCCAAAGGTGTGGCCGATCGCTACGCCGGCGACGGAGAAGATAAACGTTGTGACGCCGATAAGCGATACGGCGGGAACGATGTCGACCGAAAGCGCGGCGAACGAGATGCCCACGGCCAGGGCGTCGATTGAGGTGGCGATGGCGAGGATCAGGTACTCGCTCAGTTCAATCTTTTCGGCATTCTTGCCGTCGCCTTCATCCTCGTCCTCGGTAAAAGCCTCCCACAGCATTTTGCCGCCGATGAAGGCCAAAAGGATAAAGGCGATCCAATGGTCGATAGGTCCGATGATGGCCATGAATTGACTTCCGAGCGCCCATCCGATTACGGGCATGCCGGCCTGAAACCCGCCAAAGAACAGGCCGAGCACCACGGCGACTTTAAGGTTGATCTTTTTCATGCCGAGACCCTTGCAGATGGAAACGGCAAAAGCGTCCATCGAAAGGCCAGCGGCGAGCAGCACGAGCTCTGCGAGTCCCATAGTCTGGCTCCCTCTCTGCGGGCAGGCCCGCGTGTACCTCTTGGGGGAGTAACAAAAAAAGACCCGTGGCGTACGCGTTGCGCGCACAGCCACGAGTCTCGTTCATTAAGGCAAGCCAGGCCGCATCGGCCAGTGTGTTGACTTACCGCGCCACCGGAGGCGAACCCGGCTACGCGACTACTCCCTCATATATGTGAATCCCGATGCTACCACATAAGCAGCTCATTTGGGTTGGGGCTCTTTTGACTACCCCAGCGGTGTTCGCTCATTCTGTAAGCATCGGATTTCGCAAGCGCTGCGGGGACAAACCGTGAGAAACTATTTAGCGTTTATGGAGCGTATACGATGGGAGCGATGCCTTGGATAAGAACGAGCTGCAAAAGCGTATGGAACAGGCCATCCGCCTGACGGCACCTGGCCAGCCGATCCGCACCGCCCTCGACATGATCATTGCTGGTCACCTGGGCGCTCTTATTTGCGTCGGCGACACCGAAAACGTGCTCGCTGCCGGTAACGACGGCTTCCCGCTCAACATTTCGTTTACCTCGAACCGCCTGTTCGAGCTTTCCAAGATGGACGGCGCCATCGTCATCGACGGCGACCTCACCCAGATCCTGCGCGCCAACTTCCACCTCAATCCCGATCCCTCGCTTGCCACGAGTGAGACGGGCATGCGTCACCGCACCGCCGCCCGCATGTCGGTGCTCACGGATGCCATCGTGATCTCGGTCTCGGCCCGTCGTGCCGTCGTCAACGTGTACGTTCACGGCAAGAGCTACGAGATCCAGCCCGTCACCACCATCATGAGCTCGGTCAACCAGCTCGTCGCCACGCTCCAGACTACCCGTCAGTCGCTCGACCGCTCCCTGCTGCGTCTGACGGCCCTCGAGCTCGACGACTACGTTACGCTCGCCGACATCACCGGCATTTTCTCGAGTTTCGAGATCATGCAGCAGGCAAAGACTGAGCTTAAGGATTGCATTGTCAAGTTGGGCAACCAGGGCAAGCTCGTGCAGATGCAGCTCGAGCAGCTCGCCGGCTCCAGCATGGATACCGAGTACGACCTGATGATTCGCGACTACGCGAGCGATTCTTCCGAGGCCAATGCCGAAAAGATCCGCGCCAACCTGAGCCGTATGACGCCCAAGGACTTGTCCGACCCGCAGCATGTGGCGGCGGTTCTGGGTTACGACGACCTGGACGAGGACTCCGTCATGACACCGCTGGGCCTGCGCACGCTTTCGCGCGTGTCCGTCGTGCGCGACGGCGTGGCCGAGAAAATCGTCGATGAGTATGGATCGCTGCAGGAGCTCATGGACGACATCAGCGAGGATCCGGAGCGCCTGGGCGACTTTGGCGTTAACAACCCTGCCATTCTTGCGGACTCCCTGTACCGCATGAAGGGCACCAAACAGGGGAACGCATAATGGCGCCCGTATGCGCCGTGGTCGTTGCCGGCGGCAGCGGCCAGCGCTTTGGAAATCCCGGCGGCAAGCAGCTCGTTAACGTGGCGGGCCGTCCGCTCATGAGCTGGTCCATCCGTGCGTTCGATCGTAGCGACAAGGTCGGCCACATCGTGGTGGTGTGTCCTGCCGAGCGCCGTGCCGAGATGCGCCGCCTGGCCATCGATCCGTTTGACTATGACACGCCCATCAGCTTCGCCGATGCCGGCGATACCCGTCAGGATTCCACCCGTGCCGGCGTGCATGCGGTTCCGGCGGGTTTCGAATATGTCGCCATCCACGACGGCGCCCGTCCGCTCATCACGACCGAGGCCATCGATCATGCGATCGACGTGCTTGTGGGCGACCGCTCGCTCGACGGTGTCGTATGCGGTCAGCCCGCGATCGACACGCTCAAGATCGTCGACGGCGACAATATCGTCGAGACGCCGCCGCGTGAGCTCTACTGGGCCGCGCAGACACCGCAGATCTTTAGCGTCGACGCCATGAAGCGCGCCCACACCGCAGCTATCGCCGAGGGCTTTATCGGGACCGACGATTCTTCGCTGGTCGAGCGCATGGGCGGGCGCGTCCGCTGTGTCCAGAGCCCGCGCGATAACCTTAAGGTGACGGTGCCCGAGGACCTGCGTCCCGTAACCGCGATTCTGCTTGGCCGCATGGCCGAGGGAGAGGACCTTCCCCATGTTCAGTAACCTGCGCATTGGCCACGGCTACGACGTCCACCGTCTGGTGGAGGGGCGTCGATGTATCATCGGCGGGGTCGACATTCCCTACGAGCGCGGCCTGCTGGGCCACTCGGATGCCGATGTGCTCGCGCACGCTTTGGCCGACGCCATTCTGGGCGCCTGCCGCGGGGGAGACATCGGCAAGCTGTTCCCCGACACCGATCCCGCCTACGAGGGTGCCGACTCGATGGTGCTACTTGCCCGCGTGATGGACTATGCACGCGAGCTGGGCTTTGAGTTTGTCGATGCCGATTGCACCATTGCCTGTCAGCAACCCAAGATCACTCCGCACCGCGATGCCATGCGCGCCAACCTTGCCCATGCCCTGGGCGTCGACGTGGAAAACGTGGGCGTCGCCGCCACCACGACCGAAAAGCTCGGTTGGGAAGGCCAGGGCGAGGGAATCGGCGCCTGGGCCGTCTGCCTGCTACAGAAAACCGTTAAGGAGTAACGAATGCGTATCTACAACAGCGCTACCCATAAAAAGGAAGAGTTCCAGCCCATCGAGTCCGGCAAGGTCCGCATGTACGTGTGCGGCCCCACGGTCTACGACAACATCCACATCGGCAATGCCCGCACGTTCATCAGCTTTGACGTGATTCGTCGCTGGCTCATCGCGAGCGGCTACGAGGTCACGTTTGCCCAGAACCTCACCGATGTCGATGACAAGATCATCAAGCGCGCCAACGAGCAGGGCCGCACTGCCGCCGAGGTCGCGACGGAGTTCTCGGACAAGTTCATCGGCGTCATGCGCGCCGCCAACGTGCTCGATCCCGATGTGCGCCCCCGCGCCACCAAGGAGATCGGCCCCATGATCGCCATGATCAAGACGCTTATCGAGCAGGGCCACGCTTACGCAGCCGATAACGGCGATGTGTACTTTGCCGTGCGCAGCGATCCCAACTATGGTCAGGTCTCGGGCCGCAACATCGACGACCTTATGGTTGGCGCGCGCATCGAGGAGAACGAGGACAAGAACGACCCGCTCGACTTTGCCCTGTGGAAGGCCGCCAAGCCCGGCGAGCCCAGCTGGCCGAGCCCCTGGGGCGAGGGCCGTCCCGGTTGGCACACCGAGTGCGCCGCCATGGTGCATCGCTACCTGGGCACCCCGATCGATATCCACGGCGGCGGCTCCGACCTTGCCTTCCCGCATCACGAGAACGAGTGCGCCCAGGCCACCTGCGCCTGGCACCAGGGCTTCTCCAACACCTGGATGCACACGGGCATGCTGCTGGTAGACGGCGAGAAAATGTCCAAGTCGCTCGGCAACTTCTTTACGCTGGCCGAGGTCCTCGATCAGCACTCCGCTGCCGCCCTGCGCCTGCTGATGCTGCAGACGAGCTATCGGTCGCCGCTCGACTTTTCTTGGGAGCGCCTGGAGGGTGCCGAGAATTCGCTCACGCGTATCGCCGGTACGGTCGAGAACCTGCGCTGGGCCGCGAACCATGCGACGGCCGATGCCGATGAGGCAGCATCCGAGGCGTTTGCCGCCAAGGCCGCCGAGACCCGCGCCACCTTTAAGGAGTGCATGGACGACGACTTTAACACCGCCGGTGCCATGGGTGCCATCTTTGGCTTTGTGACCGAGTGCAACCAGTACCTGGAGCAGGCGGGCGACGCCGCCGACAAGGCCGCTGCCCTGGCCGCCGCCGATACGCTGGTCGAGCTGCTCGATACGTTTGGTGTTGAGCTTCCCGAGCCCAAGGTCGAGCTGCCGCTGGGTCTGCTGGGCGTTGCCGCCGGTCTGGTTGCCTATACGGGCGACGACGTGGACGAGGCTGCTGCCAAGATTCTTGAGGCCCGCGCCGAGGCCCGTGCCGCCAAGAACTGGGATCTGGCCGACGCCATCCGCGATCAGCTCAAGGACCTGGGTCTGACAATCGAGGATACGGCTGCGGGCACTCGTATTAAGAGTCTCTAGTATTTGTCGACCGTTCGAGGTGCGGCAGATTGCCTTGAAAGAGGAGGGCATAGACCTGGTGGTCATGCCCGACGATTGAAAGGCAAGGTGCCGTGGCTCGGACGGTCGATTCTTGTTCGTTATCTATTTAAGGAGGTCGCTTTATGGCCGACAATCGCAAGCGTGCACCGCGTGGCGGCAAGCAGGCTGCTTCTGGCTCGCGTCCGATTCGCCGCAATGACCGCACTGCCGCTCCCAAGTGCCAGCGCGATCGCACCCAGGCCGCACGTCCGCAGCGCGATCGCAACCGCGACGCTGTCCAGGCTCCCAAGGGCGAGTTTATCGAAGGTCGTCGTGCTGCCGCCGAGGCGCTACGCACTGGTTTTCCCATCAAGTGCGCGCTCATCGCCGAGGGCGGGGAGCGCGATGCTGCTTTGTCTCGTCTGGTCGATGACCTCAACGCCGCAGGTGTCCGCATTAAGTATGTGCCGCGCGCGCAGCTCGACGCACTGTCGAGCCATGGCGCTCACCAGGGCATTGCGCTCGAGGTTGGCAACTTCCCCTATGCCGATGTCGCCGATATCCTCGACCGCGCGGGTGACGGACCGGCGCTCGTCGTGGTGCTCGACCACGTGACCGACGACGGCAACTTTGGCGCCATTGTGCGTTCCGCCGAGGTTGTGGGGGCGGCCGGTGTCATCATCGCCAACAAGCGTGCCGCCGGCGTGACCGTGGGCAGCTACAAGACCTCTGCCGGTGCCGTCATGCACCTGCCCATCGCGCAGGTGCCCAATATCGCCCGTGCTCTCGATGACCTCAAAGCCGCTGGCTTTTGGGTGGGCGGCGCTTCCGAGCACGCCGAGGGCAGCTGCTGGGATGCTCCCTTCGAGGGCCGCGTGGCGCTCGTCATGGGCTCCGAGGGCGACGGCATCTCGCGCCTGGTGCTCGAGAAATGCGACTTTTTGACCAAGCTTCCCCAGCGCGGCATGACCGAGAGCCTCAATGTTGCCCAAGCGACCACGGCGCTGTGCTTTGAGTGGCTGCGTCGCAACGCCGGCGAGCTCATGGGGGAGGAGTAGCGCATGTCCAAGAAGAACCGCGCCAAGTCCAAGGCCAAGCGCTTTGGCGAGGGCTCGGCCAAGCCGATTGTTTCGGCCGCGACCTATGGCGTGGGCGGCAACGCGTTTGCGCAGGCCATCGCCGATCCGGTCTCGACGGTGCACTCCAATAAGCCCGAGCTTTTGGTGGTCGACGGCTACAACGTGATTCACTGCACGCCGCGCTACGAAAAGCTCGTCTACGACCATTCCGACGACCCGTATTCCAGCGACGTCCACGATATGGCGCGCACCGCGCTCATCAACGACGTCGCCGCCTTCGCCCAGGGCCGCTACGAGGCCGTGATTGTGTTTGACGGCGCGGGCAATATCTCCAGCGAGCGCCCCAACCTACCGGCCCGTGGCGTGCGCATCGAGTTTTCGCCGACGGGCGTCTCTGCCGATACCGTGGTGCAAAAGCTCTGCATCGAGGCACGCGAGGAAGGTCGCGCGTGCTCCGTGGTATCGAGCGACGGCACGATCCAGGCCGTCGTCATGGGCAAGGGCGTTACGCGCATCTCGAGCCGTATGCTGGTAGACGAGATCAAACAGATCGATAACGACGTTCACGAGGCCGAAGAGGCCCCGCAGATCAAGATGACTCTGGGTAGCCGCCTGAGCCCCGATGCCCTGGCCAAGCTCAAGGCCCTGCGCGGGAGGTAGGGGAGTTGGCGGGGCAATGCTGCCTCGCTAACTCCATTCAGCGATGTCGATCATTCTTTCGAGGCGCCACGTTAGCGCCTCTTTTAGATAAGGTAGTCTCGCTGCTAGGGCATCGTTTTTAGACAGAATCTCGATTGCCTCGTCGACAAAGCCTTTGAGTTTGTCTCCATCGAACCAGCCCATGTCCTCGACGAGCAGCATTTGTTTGGCGGGGCTTGAATGAAACTGCGCGCTGGTAAAACTGTGCTCTCCCGCCCTAAGCTCCTCAAGAGAAATGTTGCACCAGAGTGATGAGCCCGAATCGAAGATGGGGGCTGGTCTGCAGATTAGTGAGTTGACGTTTCGCACGAGGCCGAAGTTGCGCCAATGGCGGTCATAGTTGGCGATGATGTCGTCGCACACGATCATGCGGTCAAGGGCATCCTTGACGCCTGTCGCCCCGAACTCCTCGCAGTTTGCTACATATCGCTCGTAGTCGGTTAGCCGTTCATCTGCGTTTGCGTGCTGGTTTACATAGAACGCAGGAACATACTCTTCTTCATCAGTTAAGAAGACATCGCATGTGCTCAGGGCGGAAGTACCCGTGCCCTCGAGCGAGTAAGGTACATAATCGCAGGCGTTTAGGATGCGACGGTGGAGCGCGGTCGCTACCAGCTCGTTATAAGGTTCCTGGTTCAGGTGCGCTCCTGCCTTATGCAGAATTCGACGCTCGCCCTCGCACGTCCAGTACTTTTGAAGATTGCCGTCCGAGGTGTTGTCGGGCTTTGCGGCAGCTGCCTTACCCTCCGGGGCGAAGGGTGCAATGGTTAGCGAGACGTCATCAAAGGCGTTATTGAAGAAGTTGATATCCTCCCAGGCGAGACCGGAACCTTGGGGCCTAATCCAATACTGGTCGGATAAGGAGAGGCCAAGATTTCGCTGTACGAGTTCATCGGGAACATCGACTGCGGCTTCTGCAAGCAGGGAGGCTAGCCCAATGCGTGCGAGCGGGATACCGCGGCCGCGCCACCAGATGCGGAAGGAGTCGAGCGATATGGGGCTATTGGGGCCAAATACCCCAATAGGGGCGTGGGCGTAATCGATGTCGGCGCCGATGTGGGTAAAGTCTTTTCGCGATGTGCTGTAGACCAGCTGAGCGACTTCGTGCGTGCGATTCATGAGGGTGAACGCGATCTCGCTCTTACCGTGGCCGCGGCGGGGACGTCCCCCCGTTTTGGTCACGGAGCGGAGTCGCGTGTCGACGCTGTTTTTGTCGATGAGCCATACACCAGAAGCCTTGCGGGCCTCAAGTGCTCCGTTTTTTATGAGTTCCTGCACCCTGCGTGGAGTGATGCCGAGCAGTTCGGCAGCTTCCTTGGTAGTAAGCATCGCGAAACCCTTCGTTAGAACGAACAGTTTTATCTATTCAATTGTAATTAAAACTATTCGTTCTGGCGAATAGTTTTAAGATTGAGGGCGCACTGACAGAAATGAACGGGCCTGGTACGCGCTGTTGCTGGATTTTGCATATTTGTATAACGCCGTGCGGCCTGTTGCGCCTCGTCCGCAATTCCTTTATTCTTAACTGGCTTCGCGCGAAAGCGCCAAGTGTGCCAGTGTGGCGCAACGGTAGCGCAACTGATTTGTAATCAGTGGGTTGCAGGTTCGATTCCTGTCACTGGCTCCATGAGAGTTTCGGGCTCTGTTCCTTATGGGACAGGGCCCGTTTCTAGTTAGGTGGTGCGCCATCGGGTTAGCGCCCATCCCGTTTTTGGTTTGTCTCGTCCTCCAGTTTGTCTAAATCTGTAACACCAAGACCGATATTCGGCATCTAACTGTTACAGATTGAGATGAAACTTAGGGTGTTTTAGGAATATCTTGATCTGTAACATGTAGAAGCGGAATAGGCCTCTTGCTGTTACAGATCGAGACAAGGGCGGGCGCGGATCTGGATGTCCTGCTCGAGCGTGGATTTCTGGACAGGCGAGCGAAGAAAATCTCCCGACCGGAGAACGAGCGTGGATAATTAACTTGGATAGGGAGCTAAGGTAAACACCGATTGTCTATCGACGGCTTTAGAAACAACGACCCCGATTTCATTGTGGAATCGGGGTCGTTTGTGCTTCAGGAATCCGAATGGATTAATCGAGCTCCTAAGGAACTTCTTGGGTTCTTGCTAATGGTCTGCCGAGGATGTCCCCAATGCAAACAGCGGGCATCTACTCAATATAGCTGGGGTTCTTCTTGATGATCACGCGTGCAGCGATGAAGGAGACGACGATGGCGATGATGGCGACAACGCATGCCAGCACGAAGTTGCCCATGGACCCATCGGGAGCGATAAAGATGAGTGCCGAAAGAAGGCCGGGGCATGCTCCCGCAACATACTCTTTCAGAACAAAGATGCCTGCAGGGAGTCCAGCGCAGAGCGCGCCGATTGCCGTTCCGACAAGCAGGCGGGGACGCTCGATGAGGCAACCGTAGAACGCGGGCTCGGTTACGCCACAGAGTGCGGTGACGGCAACCGTGGTGACCATACCCCTCTTCTCTTTGTTTCCCTTCATGGCAGTTGCCAGGGCGAGGCTCGTGCCGCCAATGCAGAGGTTCGAGATGAATCCAAAGATAATGGGTGCCCAACCGAGCTGCGCCAGGCTCGTAACTTCGATTGCGATGTAAGCCTTATCGAGACCGAGCATGACGAAATAGGGGTTAAGGGCTGCCAGGATCGGAGTAGCGATAAATGCCACGTTGTCCATAAGCCACGTGACGGCATCGCTCAGCGCGTAGCCCATCATGCTGCCGGCGGGGCCAAGGATAATCAGCTCGACGGGCACGACGATGATCATGGTGAGCAGCGGCTTCAAGAACAGTTTGGTAACGTCGGGAATGATCTTCTGAAGGCCGCGGTCGACAAAGTACATGAATACAACGCCCAGTACGATGGGCACTACCGTACTCGAATAGTCGTTTGTCGGGATGGGAATACCAAGAAAGTCGAGACCCTCGGCACCGCTAATGGACGAGCTGATCATGAACGCGCCCAGCAATGCGCCCATGATGGGCTGCATCTTCATGACGGCTGCGAGCTGATAACCAAGATAAACGGGTAAGAAGCTAAACGAAGCGCTAAAGATCGCCAACAGGACCTGGGCGGTTCCGCTATCGGTGCTCAATCCGCAATAATTGACCAGGAGATTCTTGATCGAAAGAATGAGTCCGCCAACGATGAGCGCCGGGACGATGGGCATGAATACCTGTGCAGAGACGTTCCCGAATTTCTCAATCAAGCCCATGGCGGTGTTACCGCTTTTAATGCCTTCTGCAAGGTCTTTGGCGGTTTGGGCATCGTCGGCAACCGTGCCACCGCCGACTTCGATTCCCGCGAAGTCGAGAAGTCGTTGTAAGCCTCGGTGACGTTGGGGCCGATGATCACCTGAAGCTGGCCACCGCTGACTACTGCCCCGAGCGCCTGATCGGCCGATTTGGCGAGCTGGAGATCGATGATCGAGGTGTCTCGTGCGTCGATGCGAAGGCGCGTCGCACAATGAGTTACCGATGTAATGTTCTCTTTGCCGCCAACAGCCTTTAGGACTGTTTCGGACATTGCCTGATATTTCATTTCTTTCTCCTAACCTTCCTGCTCCTGATACTTCGAGATAAGGTCTCGGTACCAATACCAGCTCTTTTTGGGGGTGCGCTTCAGATTGTTCTCGAAGTCGATATGGACAAGTCCGTATCGTTTTTCGTAGCCGTTGATCCAGCTATACAGATCCATCGTCGACCAGAGGTAGTAGCCCTCAACGCGCGCGCCGTCGCGCTTAGCCCTCATCATGTGCTCGATGAACTGGCCCAGAAGCTCGATGCGGTCATCATCGTGGATCATTCCGTCTGCGTCTGGTTGCTCATAGGCGCCATGTCCGTTTTCCGTAATAAAGATGCGGGGCGCGTCATAGCGCTCGTGGACATCCATGATGGTTGAATACATGCAACCTGGGAGTATTTCGCGGCCCCATTTATTGCGGGGAACATTGCTGTCGCGGGCGCTTTCAAACAAGGGCGCAATGCATTTTCCTTCGACCTTTTTGCTCGAACCGCCCTTATTGTTCGCCGAAACGGCAAGCTCTCCACCGTGCCAGTCGGTTACATACTCTCGGCAATACACGTTGAGTCCAATAAAATCGACTTTACCGTCTCTGAATTCTTCTACGTCATTTGGGGATCGATAGAGCGAGACGCCAAGTTTTTCAAGGATTTCGTCCATTTCTGGCGGCAGTTGACCCTGAAGCGCTGGTGCCAGAATCATGCGATTGGCGAAAAAGTCTGCGTATCGAAATACGTCATCAGGTTGCTCGGTTGCCGGGTCGAGTTCGACAACGCCGCCATCGTGGACGGCGCCGATGATGCCGTCGTAGCCCATTTGACGATATGTTCGGACTGCGAGTGCGCTTGCGCGCATCAGGTTGTACTGAAACTGCATGTACGACTGAACGTCGAGCGATCGATTGGGGGGATAGTTGCCCAACATGTTTACGCAGTAGCTGTAGAAATGCGGCTCGTTAACGGTAGCCCAGATTTTGACGCGGTCTCCAAAGCGCTCAAAGCAAATCTTGGCGTATTTGCAGAACCACTCTGCCATGTCGTTGTTCAGCCATCCGCCTTTGCAAGCAAGCGTGAATGGTAGATCGTAATGGAACAGCGTAACGTTGGGCTCTATGCCATTTTCGAGGCAACAATCAATGACCCGATTATAAAAATCGATGCCCTCTTCATTCACTTCGCCGATACCCGTGGGGATGATTCGACTCCATGAAAGAGAGAAGCGATAGGTGTTTTGTCCGCCTTCTTTCATCATGCGGATATCTTCTTCATAGCGATGGTAGAAGTCGCAAGATACATCACCGTCAACATGGTTGATGTTCTTATTGCTTGTGTGGCTAAAGAAATCCCACTCGCCAAGGCCTTTGCCGTCTTCGTTCCAGGCACCCTCGCACTGATAAGACGCTGTGGCGGAACCCCAGAGAAACGGCATGTTGTTCACGTTGCCCATGAATCCCCTTTCCATCATTCAACACGGTGGATACGTGTGGCGGAATTACGATTAAGATGACGTCAACTGATTTGAATCATAGGAGAACGACCAAAGCTGTTTGATTCAATAAATGAACCATGATTTCGAGGAGAGCGGAAAGAGGGATCATGTGAATATCAATGACTTCGATGTGCTCAATCGCATTAGCTCCATCATCAACAGCGAGTTTGGGTCAAACGATGCCGCCATCGCTCGATATCTCATCGCTCACATTAGGCGTTCGAGCGAAATCAATGTTGCCGCTATAACCCGCGATGCATTCGTGACCCGTTCCGCTGTTCGTCGTTTCTGCAATCGATTGGGCTACCAGTCTCTTAGCGATTTGAAAGAATCATTTACTCAATCAGTCTTTCCAAGCGACTTAAGCCATCGAGAGGAGGAATTTGGCTACGAGGAGTACAGGGCAGAGCTCGACGTTCGCATGATCGAGATGTTCGCTGAGGTTGAAAGCGGCGTGTCCGATATCGCTATTAAGCACCTTGCCGACGAAATTGATGGCCATAAAAACGTTGAAATCTGGTGCACCAATAATGTGAGCGCCAATCTCGTACGATTTCAGCAGGAAATGTTTTATGCGGGCAAGATAGTTCGCATAGTTGCTGGGGCTAACGTCGCGGAATTGAAAAACATGGGAGACGCTTCGCAGTCATTGATAATTCTCGTATCGGTCTCCGGGCTATTTGCGTCACAGGCGCGTGAGTATCTTGATTGCCGTTCGGGCAGGAAGATTCTAATTACTGCGTTTAGCAACGATGACAAATCGAGCTCTTTTGACCGTGTATATCGTCTTGGTAATGCGGGAAACGGAATTGACCGACTCGGCGTTTATTCGAAATATGCCATGACTTATTTCTTCGACTTGCTATCGTCGTGTTACTTGAGTCGCTACCCCTGCACCAAGGGGGAGCCGCTCTATGGGTCTACTTTGGCCTGGCCCGAGTAGTTCGGCTCTATAGTTCTCCCGCCTAGTGAATGAGCGTGGATAATCTGCCACTTTGTCCTTGGGGGTACGCCAAAAGTGGGAGACTATCCACGCTCGATTTCAAACGGGAGAAAATCCACGATCGAATCTGCCGGGGAAGCCCGATCTCGACCTATATATAGGTGCAAATAGGCTGTTATCGAAGTTCGATCCTGAAGGTGTACTCCACTACGCCAAAGTGTTACCTTGGGAAATGTCACCTCTGTATCCAAAACCACTGTCCTTCACATCCAAACTCAACAAAACCGCAGGTCACGGCTATATAGATACGCCCGGAACCGTGTATCTAGAGGTTTTCGTTGACAGCCCCCAAGGTTGCATCGTATTATCTTTTTCGTTCGCGGGGGCGGCGGTCCAAAAGACCAAAGGACCTGCGGATACTTGAACGATTGGGAGTTTGCCCGAGTGGTTAATGGGGACGGGCTGTAAACCCGTTGGCTCTGCCTACATAGGTTCGAATCCTATAGCTCCCACCCGTCAAGTGCCTGTATAGCTCAGTCGGTAGAGCACTTCGTTGGTAACGAAGAGGTCACCAGTTCAAGTCTGGTTGCAGGCTCCATCCGGCGGTGTAGCTCAGTTGGTTAGAGCACACGGTTCATACCCGTGGCGTCACTGGTTCGAATCCAGTCACCGCTACCATAGGTAACACGGTGGCTTCTCAATAGTATGTTGAGAGGCCACTATGGTATAAAGGCAAAGTCCCGTCCGGGGACGACCTGTTTAGAGGAGGGCTTTATGGCCAAAGAGAAGTTTGAGCGCACTAAGCCGCATGTTAACATCGGCACCATTGGTCACGTCGACCACGGCAAGACCACGCTGACCGCTGCCATCACCAAGGTTCTCTCCGAGACCGAGGGCTGCAAGGCTGACTTCACTGCGTTCGAGAACATCGACAAGGCTCCCGAGGAGCGCGAGCGCGGCATTACGATCTCCGTCTCCCACGTCGAGTACGAGACCGCTTCCCGTCACTACGCTCACGTTGACTGCCCGGGCCACGCTGACTACGTCAAGAACATGATCTCCGGCGCTGCTCAGATGGACGGCGCTATCCTGGTCATCGCTGCTACCGACGGCCCCATGGCTCAGACTCGCGAGCACATCCTGCTCGCCCGTCAGGTCGGCGTTCCCTACATCGTCGTCTTCCTGAACAAGTGCGACATGGTCGACGATGACGAGCTTATCGACCTCGTCGAGATGGAGACCCGTGAGCTCCTCTCCGAGTACGATTTCCCCGGCGACGACATCCCCGTCATCCGTGGTTCCGCTCTGGGCGCTCTCGAGGGCGACGCCAAGTGGATGGACGCTATCCGCGAGCTCATGAACGCCGTCGACGAGTACATCCCGACGCCTGCTCGTAACAACGACCTTCCGTTCCTGATGGCCGTTGAGGACGTTATGACCATCTCCGGCCGTGGTACCGTTGCTACCGGCCGTGTCGAGCGCGGTGAGCTCAAGCTCAACGAGCCCGTCGAGATCGTCGGCATCAAGGATACCCAGAACACCGTCGTTACCGGTATCGAGATGTTCCGTAAGTCCATGGACTTCTGCGAGGCTGGCGACAACGTCGGTCTGCTGCTCCGCGGCATCAAGCGCGAGGACATCGAGCGCGGCCAGGTTCTCTGCAAGCCCGGTTCGGTTACCCCGCACACCAAGTTCACCGGTGAGATCTACGTTCTGACCAAGGAGGAGGGCGGCCGTCATACCCCGTTCTTCGATGGTTATCGTCCTCAGTTCTACTTCCGTACCACCGACGTTACCGGTACGGTCAAGCTCCCCGAGGGCACCGAGATGGCTATGCCTGGTGACCACATCACCATCGAGGGCGACCTCATCCACCCGATCGCCATGGAGGAGGGCCTGCGCTTCGCTATCCGCGAGGGTGGCCACACCGTCGGTTCGGGCATCGTCTCCACGATCATTGAGTAAATTAGCTCTTTGATATAGCTGACTTAGAGAACCCGGCACTTATTTGGGTGCCGGGTTCTTTTCTGCAATGGATATTGAGCCGTTGCTGGTGTCGAGAGGATCGATAATGGTCCTGGATGCACCGTCGATTAGATCTCGATGGCTTCATTGATGTGTTCCAAATATGAATGGATCCACCGAGAACCAATTGACTCGAGGTTTTCATTGACAGCACTTACGTGGAGCTGATAAAGTAACAACTCGTGCCCGTACGGGGCGGAAATGAAAGGTTCAGGATACATGCGTACTCTAGTTACTCTTGCGTGCACTGAGTGCAAGCGCCGCAACTATACGACCACCAAGAACAAGTCGACCATGCCTGATCGTATGGAGATCAAGAAGTATTGCCCCTGGTGCCGTCACCACACGCTGCACAAAGAGACTCGCTAGTCTCTAGTCATATACGCCAGTAGTTCAATTGGTAGAGCATCGGTCTCCAAAACCGAGTGTTGAGGGTTCGAGTCCTTCCTGGCGTGCCAGTCATTATTCCGTAAGCTCCCACTTGGGGGCTTACGGTTTACTCATGTATAAGCGCATTGCGCGGAGGTAACCCAAATGGCCAACAAGAAGAACAAGAAGAAGGCTCAGCAGCCGGCACCTGCCAACAACGCTGCCGCCAACTCCAAGGTTGAGGCCAAGAAGGCCGTTGCCAAGAAGAACGAGAAGCCTGGTTTCTTCGCCCGCACCAAGAAGTATTTCGCTTCGGTCAAGTCCGAGATGAAGCGTGTCACGTGGCCCGATAAGAAGGAGCTCGTGAACTACTCGGTCGTCGTTTGCGCTTCTCTGATCGTCGTCGGCGTCGTCATCGCTTTGCTCGATGCTGGCTTTGGCGAGGCTCTTGCTCTGTTCTCTGGATTGAGGGGCTAAACCATGTCTAAGCGTTGGTACGTCGTTCACACTTACTCTGGATACGAGAACCGTGTTAAGTCCGATCTCGAGCATCGCATCGAGACTATGGGCATGCAGGACCGTATCTTTGATATCGAGATTCCTATGGAGCGCGTCACCGAGATTAAAGAGGGTGGCAAGCGTGAGACCAAGGATTCCAAGATCTTCCCGGGTTATGTCCTGGTCCGCATGGAGATGGATGACGATGCTTGGACGTGCGTTCGTAACACGCCTGGCGTCACCGGTTTCCTGGGCGGTAACGGTAAGCCCGCTCCGCTTTCCCGCGACGAGTACAACAAGATGACTCGTCGTCCCGGTAAGGGCGATTCGCCCAAGCGCACCTCGGTTGATATTGAGGTCGGCACGTCCGTCCGCGTCACCGATGGCCCGCTTACCGACTTTGATGGCAAGGTCTCCGAGGTTAACACCGAGGCTGGCAAGCTCAAGGTCACGCTGATGATCTTTGGCCGCGAGACGCCGGTCGAGCTCGACTTTAACCAGGTCGCTGTCATCGCTTAAGTTTTCGTCCGTTCGCGCGAGCGTGCTTCTTCTGTGACTGCTCATCTCAGGAGTGCTTCTAACACGTGCGTGCTTACGATATAGCAAGTACTTCACACTCGTGATTCGAAAGGAATGACCATGGCTGAGAAGAAGATTGCCAACGTCATTAAGCTCCAGATTCCTGCTGGTGCAGCTAACCCCGCTCCTCCCGTCGGCCCCGCCCTGGGCGCTGCTGGCGTGAACATCATGCAGTTCTGCCAGGCCTTTAACGCCGAGACGCAGGACAAGAAGGGCGACATCATCCCCGTTGAGATCTCTGTCTACGAGGATAAGTCCTTCTCCTTCATCACCAAGACCCCGCCGGCGGCTCACCTCATCAAGAAGGAGCTGAACCTCAAGTCTGGTTCCGCTAAGCCGCAGGCCGACAAGGTTGGTCAGCTCTCCCAGGAGCAGCTCACCAAGATCGCCGAGATCAAGATGCCGGACCTCAATGCCAACGACATTGACGCCGCCAAGAAGATCATCGCCGGTACCGCCCGTTCCATGGGCGTCACCATCGCTGAGTAGCGATTTCTTATGGTAACGACGGGTGCTCCGACCGGGGCGCCCGTTAAATGTGTGCAATAGGGCACACGATACGATGTGGGAGGGCTCACGCCCGTTTAACCACAGGAGGTAATGCACATGGCTAAGCATGGTAAGAGCTATAACGCCGCTGCCGAGAAGATCGACCGCGCCACGCTCTACACCCCCCTTCAGGCTGCCAAGCTCCTCAAGGAGCTCGACACCGCCAAGTTCGACGAGACCGTCGAGGCCCACTTCCGTCTGGGCATCGATACTCGTAAGGCTGACCAGAACATCCGTGGTTCCATCTCCCTGCCCCACGGCACCGGCAAGACCGTTCGTGTTGCCGTCTTCGCCGAGGGCGAGAAGGCCCGCGAGGCTGAGGCTGCCGGCGCCGACATCATCGGTTCCGACGAGCTCGTCGCCCAGATTCAGAAGGGCGAGATCAACTTCGACGCCGCTATCGCTACGCCGAACATGATGGCCAAGGTTGGCCGCATCGGTAAGATCCTTGGTCCCCGTGGCCTCATGCCGAACCCCAAGCTCGGCACCGTGACCATGGACGTCGCCAAGATGGTCTCCGAGCTCAAGGCTGGCCGCGTTGAGTACCGCGCCGACCGCTACGGTATCTGCCACGTGCCCCTGGGCAAGAAGTCCTTCTCTGAGCAGCAGCTCGTTGAGAACTACGCTGCCCTGTACACCGAGATCCTGCGCGTCAAGCCCTCTTCTGCTAAGGGCAAGTACGTCAAGTCCATCTCCGTGTCTTCCACTATGGGCCCTGGCGTCAAGGTCGATCCCGCTGTCCAGCGTGACTTCCTGGCTGAGTAACTGCTAGTTACTGCCTGAGTAAAGCAAGCATTGCTAAAGAAACCCGGTTCTGCCCTGCGCAGGACCGGGTTTCTTGCTATCGCGTCAAAACCACAACAAAGGGGACAGTGTCCCCTTTGTTGTGGTTACCAGGGTGTTCTGGCGGTTGAGGACTCGATGGCCTCGTGGCGCTTGAGCTCGCGGCGCATGGTTTGCGAATTGAGCCAGGCTGCTTGCCAGCCACGGATGGGGTAGCGCGTCTCGTCGAGTTCAAACTGCGTATAGCCGCAGGCGTTGATGATCGTTGCCCCGCATGCGTGCTGACGCTCGCGCTGAAAATCGCAACCGTAGCTTTGGTGCACATGCCCGTGCACCATGTAGTCGGGATTCCAGGATTCGAGTGCCGTGTTAAAGCATTCGAATCCTTGATGCGGCAGATCATCCAGATCGCCCATACCGGCGGCGGGTGCATGGGTAAGCAGAATGTCGCACCCGCCGACCATCCTAACCTTACGCGACAGCTTACGCATGCGCTTGGACATCTCGCGTTCGGTGTACATGTTGGCGCCGTCGCGATAACGCATGGACCCGCCAAGGCCCGCAATGCGAATCCCTCGGTACGTGTACACGCTGTCTTCTACGCAGATACATCCGCCCGGTGCATGACGTGCGTAGCGGTCATCGTGATTGCCGCGCACGTAGATGAGCGGTTTGTTGATGACCGTGACCAAAAACTCAAGATAGTCCGGGTCCAGATCGCCGGCAGACAAAATCAGGTCGACGCCCTCAAAGCGTTCCTTGCGAAAGCACTCCCAAAGGCATCGTTCTTCGGTATCGGCTATGGCAAGGATTTTCATAGGACAGGGACTTTCGGCTCATCGTCGAGCTGCGGAATGGTGCCCACCACGTTGTCCGCCAGCCAATTCATCTCGACAATCTGCGTGCTCGGCAACGGAGGGAAGCCTTCGATCTGTACCACGCCGTTCTGGCTGTGGAGCTCGCCGCCAAAGGGGTTGATGGAGCCCTCGACAATGCCGTTGCGGAGCAACTGCACGAGTTTGCGCGTCTGGTAGGGTAGGCCCGGAGCGTAGCGGATGTCGATAACGCCGGAGCTCATGCCGTACCAGTAGTTGACGGCACGCACTTGGTTGTCGTCGCTGGTCTCGTCCCACGTGCCGTGCAGAAGGCTGCGAACGATGAGCTCGTAGTAACGGCCCCAGTTCCATACGGGCATGGCGATGCCGGTGACTTTTCCGTCGACCAAGCGGTGAAGCCCGTAGGCCGTTGGGTCTTCGAGCGACTTTGACATGTCAGCGCCGGTCATGACGCTCACGTCTTCGCGGCACATGGCCTCGGCAAGACCACCGGCAGGCACATCGCCCCAGGTGAGGATTACCTGCGCGCGGGGGTCGAGCAGCGAGGCGCCGATGGCAAAGGCGTTGATCTCGCTAAGCGCGCCCGACGCAAAGACCGACGCGTGGTAGCCAATGCGATGGTTGTCCGCCATGCTGGCCGCAAGGGCGCCCAGCAGAAACTTTGCCTCGTACATCTTTCCAAAATACGAGCGCACGCTTTGGTGGGGAAGGCCGATGGAGCAGTTGAGGAACCGAACCTGGGGATACTCAACGGCCGCCCTGAGCGTGTATTCCATCAGGCGATGCGAGGTCGAGAAGATGACGTTGTCTCCGTGTTTGACAGCCGTTTCCACGGCGGCGTAGAACACGTCCGGATCGTGGCGGTCCTCAAACGCCTCGGTGCGCACGATACCGCCAAAGTGCTCATCGAGATACTGGCGCCCTTGATCGTGCAGGCTGTCCCAGCTCGACGTCGAACAGGGGAACTCATGGATAAAGGCGATGCGTAGGGGGTTGGCCGCCGAGTAGACGGTCTTGCCCATAAAGAAGTTGAGCACGCCGGAGGTGGACTTGGCGGGCGCCTCTTCCTCATCGACGCTCGGCGCTTCGACAAGATCGACCTTGTCCTCGTCATTTTTGCCGGCAATGACCAGCTCGCGCCAAATCTTGCACAGGCGGTTTACGACGATGTCCGTCGGCGTATCCAGTAGACGGTCTTGGTTGTACACATTGAGGTAGACGAGCATGGCGTCGGCGGGCGTAATGTCCAGATGGTCGCCGCCGGCGCGCAGGTAGGCGCGTTTAAAGAGTAGGAAGGTGTGGCGCAGGTAGTCGACCTTTTTCTGTGGCCACTTTTCGACAAGGTCCTGGCCGAGCATCTTGGCGAGCGTCTCATAGCTTCCCTCGCGCGAGAACTCGATCTCGTATAGGGGGCAGACGCGCCAAAACGCGCAGAACTCGCCGTACAGGCGACTTTCGACGGAATCCCATGTGCCGGGGTAGAGGCGGGTGACCTTGGCCGAAACCGTCGGGGCGTCCAGGAATTTGAGGACGCTGACGCGCTTGTTGCCCTCCTGGACGTAGAACCGATGCATGAACTCGGTGACGATGATGGGGTCGCGATAGCCCTCGGTCACCTGGATGTCATAGAGGTTGGACCACTTGCGGGCGAACTCGGTGCTAAATGGCAACAGGGGCATAAAGTTGCACGAAAAGGCAGACTGACGGCCCTTGGTAACCGTGCCGACGACCATTTCGAGCGGAATGTCCCTTAGGCCGACGCTCTCTCGCTGACCTAAGGGGAGCTGGGCAACGAGGCTATCGAGGTCCGTAAGGTACGGGTGCTCGCTTTGGCTGATGGCGCGACGGCGTCCCTGCTCGCCGCGCTTGCGTGCTTGACGATAGGCCTCTTCCATGGTGTCTACTCCCTTAGTCGTTTAAACAACGATATGAACCATGGTACCACGATGCGAAACCACCACAATGGTGCCTGTCCCCTTTGCGGTGGTTTTAGGCGATGATGGGGGCGATGGCGCGGATGCAAGCGTCGGCTGCCGTGAAGGTGGTGCTATCGTCGCTGACGATAAAGATGATTTTGCCCTTGACGCCAAAGTCGCCGATCTCGCTAAAGAGCACGTACGGCTCCTTGTCAAAGCCAGAGATGGGAAGCACCGCGGCCTTGGTGGCGTCGGTAAGCTCATCTGCCAGCGCGTCCAGCGAGGCCCACTTAGACGTGTCCTTTACGGCAACGGGCACGGCCACACGCCCAAAGGGCATCAGATGCACGAGCGTGTTCTTGGAGATGTTGGAGTTGGGCACAATGATGGTCTGCCCGCAGGCATCCTCGATGGTCGTGTGGCGCCAGGTGATGTCTTGGACCACGCCCGACACGCCGCCGACCTCGATATTGTCGCCGGGCTTGATGACGCCCATGAAGGTCACCTGCATACCGCCGATAAGGTTCGACAGCGTGTCCTGAAAGCCGAGCGAGATGGCGATGCCGCCGACGCCAAGAGCGGCGACGAGGGCGTTTGCGTTGATGCCAAAACAGTTGTCTAGGATAAAGCTGCCGCCGATCATCCAGATGACGGCGCGCGCGATGTTGATGAAGATGCTCGATGCTGGGAGCGGGTTATCATCGCGGTTAAGCAGGTGGTGCAGGGTCTTGGACGCGATTTTGGCGGCAACGGCGGTGCCGATGGCCAAGATACCGGCCCAGATGATGTTGTGGACCCATCGTTGTGCAAAGAAATGAAGAATTGGCTCAAACAATTCCATGTAGGGAAACCTCCTCATGATCATCCAACCATGATACCCACCAAGAAGCCCGTCCGATCAAATTCGGACGGGCTTCTGTGCTCGATATAAGGTTTACGCGGCGGGGCTGCAAGGCCCGGCGGTGTAGCTTAGCGTCGACGCTTCCAGATAATGCCGAGAATGATGATGACGATACCGCCGATGAGGCATGCGCCGATCACGGCTAGCGTGCGGTCTCCCGTTGCGGCGAGCTTGCCGGTCGTCTTCTTGGTGATGACCTTCGTGGTCGTCGCGTCCGTCTTAGGCGAGGGTTCAGGCGTCGGGGCCGGTGTGAGCGTGGGGTCCACGGCAGCGGAGCCAAAGCTGATGGTGCCCGCGAGCGAGGCCATCTTGCTCTCCCAGCCGTTCTGCCCAATTAGCGCCCTTAGCGCTGACTCGCAGGTACCCCACTCGGTGTGCTTGGTGGCGTTTGCGAAGGTGGGGAAGTCGGTCGTGTTGGTGATGATGTAGTTGTTGGTGGCGACGGTGTAGGTCTTGGCGGGGTCGAGCGTGCTGCCATCCTTGGTGAGCGTGGCGCTCACGATGCGCTTGCCTTCGGGCTGCGTCCAATCGATTATCACGTTGATTCCGCCGAAGGAAAGGACGCTGCCGGAGTCGTCGCGCCACTTGTACATGTCTTGCGCCTCCTGCTCGGTGTGGCCGGCCGCTACGTAGGCTTGCTGAAGCTCGTAGCTGTGATTGCACTCGTCGCTGATCTGCAGCGAGTGCTCGAGCGCTGCCAGGAAGTCCGCACCGGTCATGGTCCAGGTCTCCACGGTGTTGCCGTAGGGCGAGATAGCGATGACGTTGCCTGCGGTCACATCGCCTGCAGCGATGCCGCCGCGGATGCCACCCGCGTTCTCGATGGCAAGGTCTGCGCCCGTCAGGTCAAGATAGGAGCCGCAGATCACATGGCCGATGGTCTGGGCCTTGGTGGTGTCGCCCTCCTTGCTGGGGCGGAAATCGGTGGTGCGCACCATTTCCCAGCCGTGCGTGCCAGATGCGTTCTCGCCGTAGAAATAATTGGTAGAGCTCGTGCCGATCACCTCGCTCGATGCGGCGCTAAAGGCATCGTCGAGCGGCTTGATCTTGTTGTCGTGGACCTCATCAAGGATGCTCTGATAGGTGGAGCCCTTGTTGGGATCGGTCAAAAGAACGTTTACATCCTTGGCGGTATAGAGCTTCTCGTCGCTTTTGTCTGCGTATACTGCCACCGTGTCATCGTCGGTGCTTTCGGTGCCCTTGGTGTCGTACTCGTAGGGGACGGAAAGCAGTCCCACCTCGGCAAAGGCGCTGCCCGTCTCGACGACGCGGACCGACTTGCCGTCAGCCCCCGTCACGTTTTCGTCTAAGTTGATGTGCTCGTGGCCCGCGACCAGAGCATCGACGCCATTGAGCTGTGCGGCAAAGGTCTTGGCGTTGAGCGTGTGCGCGATGCAGACGATAACGTTGCAGTCCTCGTCCTCGCGCAGTCGCTTGGCCTCGGCATTGATGGCGTCCACCGCACCCGAGAACGACGTGCCCTCGATCAGGTCCGCGCGCAGCGAGGAGCCCAGCGACTCATCCATGGCTCCGACGACACCGACCTTAATCTTGTAATCAAACGTGGAACTGCCCTCGTCGTCCTTCCAAGTGCGGTTGAGCGTCTTGGTGATGCTCGAGCTCCATACGCCGCTCGTAGACTTCGCGTTCGCGCAGAGCATGGCGAAGGGCGTGCCGGTGGTGCTGTAGCCGGTCATGGTGCGGAGCTTGTCTGCGCCATAGCTCCAGTCGTGGTTGCCCGGTGTGGTCGCATCGTAGCCGTCGGCGTAGAAGGTGTCCATGAGCTCGGCGATGCTCTTGCCCTCGCTCATGGTGGCAAAGGACTGCCCGTGGAAGGTGTCGCCTGCATCGAGCAAAAGATCTGGGCCGTTGCCCTGGGCGCTGTAGAGAACCGCCAGTCCGTCAAAGCCCACAGTGCCCGCGTTGTAGCTGTACTTGTAGCTGCCGTGGATATCGTTGGTGTGCATGACGGTCACAGAGCCTTCAATAGCGGCGGGCAGGTTCCCCGCGAAAGCGAGGCTTGGGATGCCTGCGAGCGAGCCGGCAAACAACGCGGCGGCTAACGCAAGGCGGGGGAGTCTTTTCATGGCAGTTTCCTTAGTCCTTAGCCAGAAAGTCTGGTTGAATATCGGATTATCGATATAATATGCGAAAACCGCCGCAAGGGCGTCTGTCCCTTTGCGGCGGTTTTGACGTTTGCGCAGATAAAACCTGCCAAAATAAACCTGTCCCTTTTTGGTAGGTTTAGCTCAGCAGCATGCGGTCGTTGGCGAGCTCGCCGCCCGAGACCTCCTCAAACTTCTGCAGCAGGTCGGCCACGGTGAGCGACTTCTTCTCGTCGCCGGCCACGTCGTAGATCACATGGCCCTCGTGCATCATGATCAGACGGTTGCCCAGACGGATGGCGTCGTTCATGTTGTGCGTGACCATGAGCGTGGTCAGGTGGTTCTCGTCGACGATCTCCTCGGTCAGATTGAGCACCTTCGATGCCGTCTTGGGGTCGAGGGCCGCGGTGTGCTCGTCGAGCAGCAGCAGGCGCGGCTTGGTGAGCGTGGCCATGAGCAGGGTGAGTGCCTGGCGCTGGCCGCCCGAGAGCAGACCGACCTTAGCGTTGAGACGCGTGTCCAGACCAAGGTCCAGGCGCTTGAGCAACTCAACGTATTCGTCCTTCTCGGCCTTGGTGACGCCCCACGAAAGACCGCGACGCTGGCCGCGGCGCTTGGCGAGGGCCAGGTTCTCAGCGATCTGCATGTCGGCAGCGGTACCGCGCATAGGGTCCTGGAACACGCGGCCCAGATACTTGGCGCGCTGCGACTCGCTCAGGCGCGAGATGTCGGTGCCGTCGAGCTCGATAACGCCTGAATCGAGCGGATACACGCCGGCGATCATGTTGAGCAGCGTGGACTTGCCGGCGCCGTTGCCGCCGATCACGGTTACAAAGTCGCCGTCATTCAGGGTGAGGTCGACGCCGGTGAGCGCGCGCTTCTCGGTGACGGTGCCCTTGTTAAAGGTCTTCTTGACGTGCGAGAGCTTAAGCATCTGCCTCATCCCCCTTCGTGTAGGAGCTGCGGAGCTTATAGCGCTCCCAAACCACGGGCACGCACAGGGCCACGGCAACGATCACGGCGGAGAGCAGCTTCATGTCGTTGGCGTCCATGCCCAACTGCAGCACGATAGCGCGGATAAGGAAGTACACCACGGAGCCAAAGACGGCGGAGGCCAGGCGAACGCTAAACTGCGTGAGACCGCCGGGCAGCAGGCGGCCGAGCACCTCGCCGATAACAATGGCGGCAAGACCGATAACGATGGCGCCGGTGCCCATGCCAATGTCGGCGTACTTCTGGCTCTGGCAGATGAGCGCACCCGAAAGGCCGATAAGGGCGTTGGAGAGCACGAGGGCGATCATCTTGGTGGAGTTGGTGTTGACGCCCAGGGCGCGGATCATGTACTCGTTGTTGCCGGTGGCACGCAGCGCCGAGCCGATCTCGGTGCCAAAGAACCAGTACAGGATGGCGACGATGGCCACGGCCAGCACAATGCCCAGGATAATGGCAACGGTGGACTGCGGCAGGCCCGTCATGTGGCTGACGGATGAGAAGATGGTGCCCTTGGCAAGGATGGGCGTGTTGGATTTGCCCATGATGCGCAGGTTAATGGACCACAGACTGATCTGCGTCAGGATTCCGGCGAGGATTGCGGGAATCTCAAAGACAGTGGTCAAAATGCCCGTGACGGCGCCCGCGATGGCACCGGCACACATGCCGGCCAAAACAGCGAGCAGCGGGTCGACGTTATTGTTGACGATAAGCACGGCGCAGACACAGCCGCCGAGGGCAAAGCTGCCGTCGCAGGTCATATCGGGGATGTCGAGCAGGCGGAACGTGATAAACACGCCAAGCACCATAATGCCCCAGAGGACACCCTGCGAAACGGCGCCCTGCAATGCAATGAGCATGCTTCATACCTCCTAGGATAGGGTGGACACGTGATTTTCCATAATAGCGGTACCAATGCATAAAAGAGCGGTGGACAGATGTTTTGTTTTACCTGAAACAAGCAGGGCGAACGCCGGTCTTTAGCGTTCGCCCCAATGACTCAGATATTGAATAACGCAGCTGTGGCGCGCGTGCGGGCCCTAGACGCGTCACCGCGCATGGTGCTATTCGTCCAGAGCGGAAAGGTCGATATCCAGAGCCTCGGCCATCTCGTCGTTTTTGACGACGACCAGGTCCTTGCTCGAGAGGTGCTTGATCGGCATATCCTCGGGCTTGGCCTCGCCCTTCAAGATCTTGACGGCCATCTCGCCTGCAGCGTAGCCCAGGTCCTCATAGTTGATGGAGAGGGTGAACAGACCGCCGGCCTTGCACATGCCCTCCTCGCCAGTCACGAAGGGGAGCTTGTTCTCCTTGCAGATCTGGCCGACCTGCGAAGCGCCCGCGGCGATGGTGTTGTCGGTGGGGGAGTACAGCGCGTCGACCTTGCCCACGGCAGACTCGACGACGGACTGAATCTCGTTGGAGCTCGAGACGGTGAAGTCGGTGTACTCCAGGCCCAGCTTGTCGAGCTCCTTCTTGGCGGCCTTGATCTGGACGTCGGAGTTGGACTCGGCGGTGCAGTAGAGCAGGCCGACCTTCTTGACGTCGGGCAGGACCTTCTGCATCATCTCGAGCTGCTCGGCGACCGGGGTGAGATCGGAAGCGCCCGTGACGTTGGTGCCGGGCTTGTCGTTGTCCTGGACCAGGCCGGAAGCGGCGTAGTCGGTGATGGCGCAGCCAACGATGGGGATGTCAGCGGTGGCGCCGGCGGCAGCCTGCGCGGCGGGCGTGGCGATGGCATAGATCAGGTTGACGCCGTCGCCTACGAACTTGTCGGCAATGGACTTGCACGTGGACTGGTCGTTCTGGGCGTTCTTCTGGTCGATCTTGACCTTGAGGCCGCTCTTCTTGATGGCCTTGACGAAGCCGTCGTTGGCGGCATCGAGCGCGGAGTGCTCGGTGAGCTGCAGAACGCCGATGGTGTAGTCGGAACCGGCGGCAGCGGAGCCGGAACCAGAGTTGCCGCCGCATCCGGCGAGCGGAGCGAGCGCGAGCAGGCCAGCGGAGACAAGAAGGCTCCTGCGGCTGATGGTGATGCCCTTCATATCATTACCCCCAGTGTAAAAATGGCTGGAAACACTGCACTAGGAAAAAGTGCAAGTGGGACTATAGTAACGCCGATGTCCATTTTTACAATAACCTGGCGGGTTTTTTAATACTGAACCGGATGGGCGGTGCTGAGAAACGACGGACGGTAACGGGGCTTACGCTGCGGCTTACGCTGCGGGCGCGGGGCTGTCTTCTTCGTCTAGCGCGGCAAAGAGTTTCTTGCCGTCGAGCAAACGCGTGCTGACGTTTCTCATGCGGCTGACCTCAACGGTGCGCAGGGTATCGTCGGCGCCTCGGGTGTCGTAGACCGTTCCCAGCAGATACGAGACGCCATCGCGCTGCCTGATGGCAAAGGGCCGGACCGTCATCCGCACCACCTCGGTTTCGCCTCGGGTCAGGACGTTTGAGATATCAAAGCTGACAGTTGTTCCATGGTCGATGGCCTGTTCGACGAGCTCGCACGTGTCGATACGCTTGGCGTGCGGACGCGCTGTCTTGATGGGCACGTCGTTGGCGGCCGGTGTCGGTTCGGGCATATCGAGATAGCCGCGAACATCGGCGCTCGCCATGGCGACCAGGTGCTGCGCCATGCTTTTTCGAATGGCTATGGGCGTCGATCGGTTGCGCATGACCATGCCATGGAGCCGTATGATCTCCTCGTCAGCAAGCGGGCGGGTGAGGAGCCGATAGCCCACGCCGCGTTTATAGTCGATTTCGTATCCGGCGTGACGAAGTGCGGATATCGAGGTATAGATGCTGCGGCGTGCCGCCGAGATGGGCATGCGGGCGGGGTCGTCGGGATGGGCGAGGAGCTCGACCAGCTCGTCGGAAAGCAGCGCCTTGTCCTCGCCGGTGTTCTCGCTCAAAAGCTGCAGGATGCGTACGGCGCGATAGGCTGCCATCGAGGCGGAGCCCCTGGTCGTGGTCTCGTAGTTTTCAACAACGGCTTCGGTCATAGTGCCCACGTCCTTTCTTTTTGGTGATGGCAGATCAGAGCCTAGGGCGCGGAGCCTGGCCAAGGACACGTGGCGCCTTGGACGGTCGATGGTTGCCGGCAAACGGCGGGTCGAGTTTTCAACAACCCTGCCTAACTGACCAAAACCTTGCCAAAAGCTTGACGGCTGCTGTTGAAAAAAGCGCCTCTCGGCCGATGTCGAGAGGCGCTTGTGCGATGAGCGTTGCGCGTGGCGACGCGAGCTAGTGCCCGACGATTAGAAGTCGGCGTTGCCCACGGTGCGCGGGTGCGGCAGGACGTCGCGAATGTTGCCCACGCCGGTCAGATACATGACCAAGCGCTCGAAGCCCAGACCGTAGCCGGCGTGCTTGCAGGAACCGTAGCGGCGCAGGTCAAGGTAGTACTTGTACTGCTCGGGATTCATACCCAGATCCTTGATGCGGGCTTCGAGCAGATCCAGGCGCTCCTCGCGCTGGGAGCCGCCGATAATCTCGCCGATACCCGGAACCAGACAGTCGGCGGCGGCGACGGTCTTGCCGTCCTCGTTCATGCGCATGTAGAAAGCCTTGATCTCGGCCGGGTAGTCGGTTACGAAGGTCGGGCGCTTAAAGTGCTCCTCGGTCAGGAAACGCTCGTGCTCGGTCTGCAGGTCGATGCCCCAGCTGACGGGGTAATCAAACTGGTGGCCAGCAGCGACTGCCTGCTCCAGGATCTCGACGGCCTCGGTGTAGGTAACGCGGGCAAAGTCGGAGTTTGCCACGTGGTCCAGGCGCTCGATCAAGCCCTTGTCCACAAACTTGTTGAGCATGTTGAGCTCGTCGGGGCAGGTGGCCATAACGTCCTTAAGGACGTACTTGAGCATGGCCTCGGCGTTATCCATGTAGTCGTTAAGGTCGGCAAAGGCCATCTCGGGCTCGATCATCCAAAACTCGGCGGCGTGGCGCGTGGTGTTGGAGTTTTCGGCGCGGAAGGTGGGGCCAAAGGTGTACACGTCGCCAAAGGCCATGGCAAAGTTCTCGGCATTGAGCTGGCCGGATACGGTAAGGCTCGCGTGCTTTCCAAAGAAGTCCTGGCTCCAGTCAACCTCGCCGGACTCGGTGAGGGGCGGGTTTTTGGGGTCGAGCGTGGTCACGCGGAACATCTCGCCGGCACCCTCGCAGTCACTCGTGGTGATGATGGGGGTGTTGACGTAGACAAAGCCTTGCTCCTGGAAGAAGCGGTGGATGGCGGCAGCCGCGACAGAGCGGATGCGGAACACGGCGCGGAACAGGTTGGTGCGCGGGCGCAGGTGCTGCTGGGTGCGCAGGAACTCGACGGTTGCGCGCTTCTTCTGCAGCGGGTAATCCGGGGCGCTCGCGCCCTCGACCTCGATGGAGGTGGCAGAAAGCTCGAAAGGCTGGGGCGCATCGGGGGTCAGCTTGACGGTGCCGGTGCAAATGAGTGCGGCCGAGACGTTTTGATGGGCGATCTCGTCGTAGTTGTCGAGTGCCTCGCGGTTCATGACGACTTGCAGGTCGCGGAAGCAGCTGCCGTCGTTGAGCGTGACAAAGCCAAAGTTCTTCATGTCGCGGACGGACTTGACCCAGCCGGCGACGGTGACGGTCTGGCCGCCGAGCGACTCGGCATCGGCATAGAGCTGCGCGATTTTGGTGCGGTTCACGTATCCTCCCATAACGGTTGTACGGATTATTTCCAAACAGTTAACCATTCTAACCCGCGAGCGGGGGCGTAGCAAAACGTCAGGTGTGATGTATGGGCGCAACGTGGGCACCGCGCAAGCGCCGATTTTGCGGTGCCTAGTGCCCGCAGATGGCTTGGCGTATGAGGACGGCGTAGGTGTCGATTCCCGCCTGGGTGAGGTGTGTGCCGTCGTCGACGAGGTATTCGCTGTGGCCCTCCGAGGCACCGTTCCAGTCGATGACGCCGGCGTTGTCGTTTTGGGCGCAGACGTCGCGAATCGTCTGGTTATTGCGGTCCTGTAGCTCGAGCGGTACGCGCACGGTCACAAAGTAGATGGGCTTGCCGCCCACGGCATTAATCACGTCCTGCACTTGCTGGGGGTCTCGGATGAGGCCGTTGGTGCCAAGCGCGCAGATGACCACGCTCGGATCGTAGTTGGCACTGTCCTGTGCATAGACATCCTGGAAGGTGTAGAACTGGCGGCTCACCACGCCGTCGATGTACGCGTTGGGAAGCGCCGCCTGAATGCCAGGTTGGGCACCTGCGGTGACCGAGTCACCGATCATGAGCACGCGGGCGTCGCAGGTTCCGGTTGCCTCGTCGTAGGTAAAGCTCTTCCAGTCCAAGTTCTTGGGGACCTTTTCGGCGATAGGTCCCTCTTTGGGTTTTTGTTTGGTGGCGTCATCGGATGCGGTGTCGCTGGGCTGGGAGTCTTTACCGGATGCGGGCTCGGCGCTCTTGTCGTTGACTCCGTTGTCCTGGGACGAGGTCGCGTTCTGGGTAAGCTCGGGACGGAGCTGCTCGGCGCGGGCGGTGGCGATGCCTGCCCAGTCAAGCGGCGCGAAGGCAAGTGCGGCGACGCATACGGCGCCAAGCGCAGAAAGTGCCATGGCGGGCGAAAGGACGTGCGTCTTTGCCGTGTTGCCCTGCTGGGCGGGCTGGCGGGACCAAGGACGTTCGACGAGACGATAGAAGACCTCGGCAACCGTAAGGATCACCACAAGCTGTAGCGCCTGCTCCCACCAGGCGATGCGGGTAGTGCGGGTTGCGGGGTTCATAAGAAGCAGTAGGGGATAGTGCACCAGATAGACCGAGAATGAGCGCTGACCCAGCCAGACGAGCGGCTTGACCGACAACAGGCGACGCACGATGCACCCCGTATTCTGCACGCAGATGATGAGGAGTCCGGTGACGAGGGCAAGCAGCAAAAAGCCGCCGCGGTAGAGCCAGGCGCTCTCTCCGGTCAGCATGAGTGCGCCGGCTATAACGGCAACGAGCCACGCGATAGAAATCGCGTTGACCTTTGAGATGCCCTTGTTGGCGCCGGGGGTATGGATGTCACCGCTCAGTATCTCGCGCAGACGCGGCGCGGCGATGGCGGCTAAGGCTCCGCATAGAAGCTCGGCGGCACGGGCGTCGGTTCCGTAGTAGACGCGCGATGTGTCGGCGGTGGGATTAAACATGAGGACCATGGCTGCCGTCGATACAAGCGCGAATGCGATCGTGATGCCGATGGCGGTGTTGCGAGACCTGGTTTTGCTGCACAGCGCCATAAGGATGACCGGCCATACCAGATAGAACTGCATAGTGACAGCACAGAACCACAGGTGCGTGAGCGGCGAGGGGAGCCCCGCGGCGGCGAAATACGAGACGTTGCGGAAGATGTAGAACCAGTTGCTCAAAAAGAGTGCCGATGGCAGTGCATCCTGCTGCACCTTGGGGAGTAGGCTCGGGGCCGCGATGTAGGTGGCGACGGCGGTAAGCGCGATGGTCACGACAATCGGCGGCATCATGCGCGCAACGCGGCGGCAGATATAGCGCGGGTATGAGAATCCGTCGCGTGCCGTGGCCCGCATAATGCTTTTGGTGGCGAGATAGCCACTCAGCGTAAAGAAGAGTGTAACGCCCAAAAAACCGCCGGTCAGGCGGCTGGGGCGAAGGTGATATAGGACGACGCCGGCGATGGCGAGGGCGCGAAGCCCGTCGAGCGCGACGATGCGTTGGTTGCGTTGAGGCGCGGCATGTGCGGCGCCCGTGGGTGTGTTTTGCATCGATCTTTCCTCCAATGTCGACCTAGCAGTCTAGCGCTCTGTGCAGACAAAGGAAGGGGGTTCGTGCGGTTGAACAACATGCCGCGGGGCGATGCTTCGCTACGCAAAAGCCGCACCTGCGTTGATGCTCAGCTGCCTATATAGAAACGTTTCAGAACCTCTACATAGGCAAAAACAACAACACAGATGCGGCAAAGATGCACGGGTGGTTGAGCCTTTATGCGATGATGATCGGCTACTTGGTCTTGGCAACCAGCAGCGGATCGCCAAGCTTGACGAGCGGATTGCCGCCGATAAGCGTGCCAGACTCGCCGACGTGGTCGATGCTCTTGAGGCGGTCGAGCTCAGAGATGATGACGGTCACGATGTCCTCGTGACCGGCGGCCTTGATAGCGTTGCGGTCGAAGCTGATGAGCGGCTGGCCGGCCTTGACCGTGTCACCCATCTCGACAAAGCGGGCAAAACCCTTGCCGTTCATTTCCACGGTGCCCAGGCCAACATGGATGAACACGCGCAGGCCGTCCTCGGTGATCATGCCGATGGAGTGATTGGTGACGGTGGTGGCGCCGATGC
Organism: uncultured Collinsella sp.; assembly: GCA_905194675.1. Classification (GTDB taxonomy): domain Bacteria; phylum Actinomycetota; class Coriobacteriia; order Coriobacteriales; family Coriobacteriaceae; genus Collinsella. The sequence continues at coordinate 49,371 of CAJJTG010000005.1, forward strand.
GACCGTTGGCGGGCGCATAGATGGTGCCAGTGATGGGCTCGATGCCGTAGCCCTGACCGAGCATGCCCGAGGCGATGGTCTCGTCGGGGACCTCGTCCAGGTTGACGAGCACGCCGTTGACGGGGGCATAGATGACGCCTTCGCGGGTGGCGAAGCTTGCTGCGGGCGGAACGGACGCCTCGCCCGTCGAGGTGAAGGTGGACTTAAGCGAATCGAGCAGACCCATAGTTGCCTCCAACGTATCAGGCGTGCATGTTGCACGCGTGTGGTTTGCCGGAAACGTTTCGTATGTGTTTCCCGGCACGGTCAGCGCTCCTATTTTACGCTGTGAAACGATAGCGCTGAGCTGGGATTATGTGATATATCAGTTGAAGGTGAACTTATTGCGGGAGTGTTTCTGCGCCCTGGGCCCAACTGGGGTACGCTTGAGAGCGAAAAATGAGTGCGCATAATCTGCGCGAAGGGAGCACATATGATTGTCGAGAATCACGCGCTGTGGGGCGAGGAGCCGACCGAGGATTATCCGGCGACGTTTACGTATTTGGGTGCCGAGCCGCTGCCCGACAAGCCCAATGGCCGCCGCCCCGCGGTGATCATCTGCGGCGGAGGCGGGTTTACGCATATCGCTCCGCACGAGCAGGATCCCGTGGCGTTTGCGTTTTTGGATCACGGTTACCAGGCCTTTGTGCTCAACTATGTGACGAGTGGCACGGGTGACGTGAGTTTTCCGCACCCGCAGGCGGACCTCGCCAAGATGGTCGCTACCGTGCGCGCCAACGCCGACGAGTGGCATGTCGATCCCAAGCGCGTGTGCATCGTGGGCTTCTCGGCGGGCGGCATGATTTGCGCTTCGCTGGCAACGCAATGGAAGACTGGTCCCTTCGCGGGCCTGGCAGGGGCGCGCGCGGAAGATATTCGCCCCGATGCCGTGGTGCTGGGCTATCCGTTGCTCGACCTTGCCTATGTGCGTGATATGCAGACACGCGACCCGCGCATCGACCTGCGCGTGCCCAAGACGGGTGGCAAGACGGGGCGCGATTTGCTCAACGACTATCTGTCGATGGTGACGGGCGGCGAGGCGACCGACGAGCACCTGGCCGACATTTGCCCTACCACGCATGTTTCGCGTCAGATGCCCCCGACCTTTGTGTGGGGCGTGTCCGACGACAAGACGGCGCCGATCGCGCAGGTTTACCCGTTTGCGCAGCGCATGGCCGAGGAGGGCGTTGCATGCGAGATGCACGTCTTTGACCAGGGTGGCCACGGCCTTTCGCTCGGCAACGCCAACACTGCGGTCGACAATGAGGACAAGCAAGTGGCGGTCCGTCCCTGGATTCGCCTAGCTTTCCGCTTTTTGGAACGCCATCTGTAAGAGGACGGACATCCCCTCAATAACTTGCGGTGAAATAGTTCCTATTTAAGCCCTCAACCAGCCCAAGCAGGGACTATTCCACCGCAACTTTGTTTTTGATGCCCCGCCCGGAAACTGCGTCCCGGTTTGGGCGCGGATTCCGGGATGCAGTTTCCCGTAGGGCCTCGACTGGGAAAGCGCGTCCCGTTTCGGGCAGGGATTCCGGGATGCATTTTCCGCAAGAGGCCTGTTTGGGAAACCATATCCCGTTTCGAGCCAGAATTCTGGGACGCAATTTCCCCGAGAGGCCCCATCGGGAAACGGTATCCCGGAATTCGCCCGGATGGTGGGATGCGCTTTCCAGAAGGGCGTCGCTGATCCCTCGGGGACGGAGGAAAATGGATCAGTTTGGGCGGTGCTGGCGTCAAGGTTTAAGACCGATGTCGTCCCTTGTTGCTTTCCTACCAAACGGTGAACTGGGCGTTCTCCGTGTTCCAATGGACATCGCGAACGTAGTCTCGCACGGCCGCCGCATCCCGCGCTTCGAACAGCTCAAGAATGTGGGCATGCTCGGCATTGGCTATACCCAGCAGTTTGCACGCCGTCTCCTGATCGACGGTCTCGTAATCGCGTTTGATAAAGCAACGCTCGAGTTGCGAAATCATGTCGCGCAGACGGTCGTTGCCGCAGCGGTTGAAGTACGTAAGGTGAAAGTCCCGCTGAATGTCGTCGTACTTTCGGATAAGACCGCCTTGGATCGCGAGGTCCATGGATCCAACCAAGAACTTTAGCTGCATGATGTCCTCTTCGGTCAGGAGGGGGCAGGCAAGGTATGCCGCCTGCCCGTCGAGCGGCCCCATAATCTCAAAGACTTCAACGGCGTTTTGCTGATCGAACCCACGGACGCGGAATCCGCGGCGGGGGAGGTTGTCCAGATAGCCGTCGCTTGCCAGCTGGATGAGCGCCTCGCGAACCGGCGTGCGCGACACGCCCATGGCATCGCAGATCGCTTGCTCGCTCACACGGTCGCCGGCCGAAAGCTCGCCGGCGTCTATGCGACTCGAAATATAGTCGTATACATGATCCTTCAAGGGTCTTCTGAGTGTTTCCATGAGCTTATATACCTTAACTGTATATTTTCAAATTTAAATACGTTTGGTTTGAATAGGCTAATTTGATTATAGAACGACCAGCTAAATCATGCTACCTGACCCTAGGAAGCAAAAATACGTTCACCGAAAAATATCTACCGTTCAGGATTGTATACAATATACAAAACAGCAAAGACACCCTAAGATAAAGCCATCGGAAGGAAGGCGGACGCAAGGAAGTCCGCTCAGTACTATGAGATCCAAGGAGGATCATCATGACCAAGTTCAGCCACGTCATCATCCGTCGTCCCGGCAAGTCCCTGAGCAATGGCATCACGAGCGCTCCCGAGCTTGGCCAGCCCATCTACGAGCGCGCTATCGAGGAGCATTACGATTACGAGCACGCACTCGAGCAGTGCGGCGTTGACGTGTCGGTGCTGCCGGCTCTCGAGCAGTATCCCGACAGCTGCTTCGTCGAAGATCCGGCCGTTATCACTCGCTGCGGCGCCATCATTACCAACCCCGGTGCCGATAGCCGCAACGGCGAGAAGGATGAGATCGAGCCGGCCGTCCGCCGCTTCTTTGACGACGAGCATGTTAAGCACATCGTTTCTCCGGGCACGCTCGACGGCGGCGACGTCATGATGGTCGGCGACCATTTCTACGTCGGTCGCTCCGCTCGCACCAACGAAGAGGGCATCCGCCAGTTCTGCGAGATTCTCGAGGGCTGGGGCCTCGAGGGTTCCGAGGTTCCGCTGGAGGAGGTCCTGCACCTCAAGACGGGCGTCAACTATATCGAGGACAACAACATGCTCGTCTCTGGTGAGTTCATCGATAAGCCCGACTTTGCCCAGTACAACAAGATCGTCGTGCCCGAGGACGAGGCTTACGGCGCCAACTGCATCTGGGTCAACGGTACGGTCATCGTTGCCGAGGGCTATCCGACCGTGCTCAAGGCCGTGCAGGATCTGGGCTACAAGACGCTCGTCGTCGACACCTCCGAGTATCGCAAGGTCGACGGCGGCCTTTCTTGCCTGTCGCTGCGCTTCTAACGCGATAGCTGTAACAGTCTGATGATCGCTTGACCGATGGCCCGGCACCCGATTCGGGACGTCCGGGCCATCTTTCGTTCGATCACATGATGAAGGGGGTGCACATACAATGGCCTCTAAAGCTCAAAATGAAGAGATTATCGACCCTAATGGCCTCGATCTCTTTCGTCTGACCATGATGGTCATCACTGCGAGCATTTGCGGCGGCATCTTTTCTCTTGCCGGCGATATGGCGGCAGGCGGAGCCAATACCGGCGCGGTTATCGTTTCGTGGGGAATTTGCTTCATTGGCGTCTTTGCGCTGATGATGGTATTCAACGGTTTATCTCAGGCTCGTCCAGACCTGACTGGCGGCATCTATGCATACGCTGCGGCCGGTTTTGGCGATTACGTTGGATTCAACTCCGCTTGGGGCTACTGGATCAGCGCATGTCTTTCCAATGTGAGCTTTGCGCTCTTGCTGTTTAGCGCGCTGGGCTATTTCTTCCCTGCGTTCGGTACGGGCAACAATATGCTTTCCATCGTCTGCGCCAGCGTGTTTTTGTGGTTCCTAACCGCTCTCGTGCTTCGCGGCGTTAAGGAAGCTGCCGGCATCAACACGATCGTCACCTTGGCGAAGCTGGTGCCGCTGGGGCTTTTTGTGCTGAGCATTGTGCTCCTGGGTAAGTTCAACGTCGATATCTTTATGGACAACTTCTGGGGAGAGCCGGCTGGCCCCGGTTTTGGTGAGCAGGTTGTCTCGACCATGATTGCCCTTGTCTGGGTCTTTACGGGTATCGAAGGCGCTGTCGTCATTTCGGGCCGTGCAAAGTATGTGCGCGACGTCGGTCGTTCGACGGCGCTTGGATTTGCAGCCGTGTTTACGCTGTATCTGATTATCTCGATGCTGTCGCTCGGCATTATGCCGCGCGAGGAGATGGCACAACTTGCAACGCCCTCCATGGCGGGAATTCTTGAGTGCGCAATCGGTCCGGTTGGTGCAGCCATCGTAAACCTTGGCGTTATTCTCTCGCTGGTCGGTGCGATGCTGGGCTACGTCATCATTGCATCCGAGACGCCGTTTGAGGCGGCGCGTCAGGGCTCCTTCCCGCTGGCGTTTGCTAAGACGAACAAGCACGATGCCCCGGTGGTAACGGTTCTCGTAAGCTCCGGCATCACGCAGCTCTTCTTGATTGTTTCGTATGTGGCGGCGAGCACCTACCAGTTCTTCTATAGCTGCGCGGTCAACACGATTTTAGTTCCGTATGTCTGTTCGGCTGCCTATTACATGGTGATCGGCTGGAAGAACGAGCATCTGGACGGGCCGCATGCGCCAAGCGTTGGCAAGGCACGCTTCTTCGGTACGCTCGGTTTTATCTACACGTTGTTCCTTGTGTGGTCGACGGGTCTTCAGGGCGTCATGATCACGACGATCCTTTTTGCCCCAGCCATCCCCGTCTATATTCTGGGCGAGCGCGGCCGCGGCAAGCAGGTGCTTCCGCATCTGCACGACAAGCTGATCGCAGCAGTGGTCATTGTCGCGGCAGTTATCTCGCTGTATCTGCACTTTGCCGGCATTGCGCCGATTGTCTAAGGCTACGGCGAGCTTCGTTGCTTGGTAAGCCAGCGGGCATCGCGCATCGGTGCTGCTCGGCATTCCATAACTGATGTGGGTCTCTGTAACGTGCCTTTTTGAACGCCCGCCAAGCCCGCGCAGGTGACATTTGTTGCCAGCGCGGGCTTTTGCAGTTGCGGTGAAATAGTTCCTGTTTTTGCTGGTTAAAGCATCAAACAGGAACTATTCCACCGCAACTTCGTTTTGATTCGCTGGGGGACGGAGGAAGCGACGATCCGGAATCCACCTGCACGGTCGTCGCTCCGCATCCCGTCCGTTGGCGCAAATGGTGTCAAAAGTAATCTGTCCCCTTTGCACGCTTGTTCCCCTTGCAGCAATCTGTTGATTGAACGTCATTGTGTACTCGCGGTTTCTGGGCAAGCCGTCTCGCAGCAAAGTAGACTAGATGGCCGTTTCAAAAAGTCTGCTTAGAGGAGGAGCCATGCTTGAGGGTACGTATGTGGTTTCGGCCCAGACGCCGGTGGGGAGTAAACGCGGCGAGGTGACGTTTGCACATGGGGTGAACGGCGCGCTCAGGGCAGTACTAAACGTCAGGGGTCTCAATATCGCTCTCTCGAGTGCCCGCGCTGAGGGCGATTTCTTTGAGCTCTCGGGTACTATCTCCCACGTCTTGATGGGCAAGGCGCCCTTTGCATGCACGGGGTCGGTCGAGGGTGATCGACTCACCGCTACCGCGCGGTCGGGTTCCGTTTCGATCTCGCTGAGCGGTATGCGCAAAGAGCTTTCAGGGCGCACCGCATAAAGTTTGCGCAGGTAAACATCGGTATTTGACTTTATAAAATAGTTCAGAGCGCTATCATTTGTCGTTACGAGTTGGTTAGCCCCGGTAAACGGTTAACCGCGTCTAACGAAAGGATGAGCGCGTGAAGCTCGATACACTCGAGATTGGAAAGGACGCCGTTGTCGCATCGGTGACATCCGACGATCAGGCGCTCCGGCAGCGTATTTTGGACATGGGCCTAACGCCGGGCACCGAAGTCACCATGATGAAGTACGCCCCTATGGGCGACCCGCTCGAGATTCGCCTGCGTGGCTACGAACTGACGCTGCGCAAGGACGATGCTGCTCGCATAGAGCTCGTGGGCGTTCACGACACCGATATGGGTCCGCGCGCCAACGCCGCAATCGGCACGACGGAGCATCCGGCACTCGGCGAGGGGACGTATTCGCCCCGCGCCGCGAAGACGGCCGTGCCCGAGGGCGCACCGCTGCATTTTGCCCTCGCCGGCAACCAGAACTGCGGCAAGACCACGTTGTTCAACCAGCTGACAGGCTCCAATCAACATGTCGGTAACTTTCCCGGCGTGACGGTCGACCGCAAGGATGGCACCATCCGCAACCACCCCGAGGCAAGCGTTACCGACCTGCCCGGCATTTACTCCCTGTCGCCGTACACGGGCGAGGAGATCGTGAGCCGCCAGTTTATCCTGGATGAGCATCCCGACGCCATCATCGACATCATCGACGCCACCAACATCGAGCGCAATCTGTACCTGACGCTGCAGCTTATGGAGCTCGATCGCCCCATGGTCATCGCGCTCAACATGATGGACGAGGTGACGGCCAACGGCGGCGCCGTGGACGTCAACCTGCTCGAGAGCCTGTTGGGCGTGCCTGTTGTCCCCATTAGCGCTGCCCGCAACGAGGGCATCGGCGAGTTGGTTGATCATGCCTTGCACGTGGCGCGGTTCCGCGAGCGCCCCGGTCGCCTGGACTTCTGCGCGCCCGATGGCCCGGACGGCGGCGCGCTGCATCGCTGCATCCACGGCATCGCCAACCTTATCGAGGACCATGCCGCGACGGCGCATATTCCGGTGCGTTTTGCGGCGACCAAGCTGGTCGAGGGCGACGAGCTGGTAACCGAGGCACTTCACCTGGATCGCAACGAACTCGACGCCATCGAGCACATCATTACCCAGATGGAGGGCGAGGCCGGCACCGATCGCCTGTCCGCGCTGGCCGATATGCGCTTTAGCTTTATCGGCGACGTGTGCGGGCGTTGCGTCGTCAAGCCGCACGAGAGCCGCGAGCACGTGCGCTCCGTCAAGATCGACCGCATCCTGACGGGTCGCTATACGGCCATCCCGGCGTTCCTGGTGATCATGGGCCTCGTTTTTTGGCTGACGTTTGGCGTGATCGGCGCGGCGTTGCAGGGCCTCATGGAGGACGGCATCGCTGCCATCATTGCTTCGGCCGACGCGGGCCTCAAGGCGTTTGGCACCAACGACGTGGTGCGCTCGCTGGCTGTCGACGGCGTGCTTACGGGCGTGGGCAGCGTGCTGACCTTCCTGCCGATTATCGTCGTGCTCTTCTTGTTCCTCTCCATTCTGGAAGACTCCGGCTACATGGCGCGTGTGGCCTTTGTCATGGATAAGGTGCTGCGCCGCTTTGGTCTGTCGGGCCGCAGCTTCGTGCCCATGCTCGTTGGTTTTGGCTGCACCGTGCCGGCTATCATGTCGACCCGTACGCTCCCATCCGAGCACGACCGCAAGATGACGGTCATGCTCACGCCGTTCATGAGCTGCTCGGCCAAGTTGCCGGTCTACGGTCTGCTGTGCGGGGCGTTTTTCCCGCAGGCGACAGTTCCCGCCATGGTCTCGCTCTATCTGATCGGTATCGTGGTCGGCTGCATTGCCGCTCTGGTGCTCAACCGCACGGCATTTAAGGGCGACCCGGTGCCGTTTATCATGGAGCTTCCCAATTACCGCCTGCCGAGCGTCAAGACGACGGTGATGCTGGCATGGGATAAGGCCAAGGACTTTATCACCAAGGCCTTTACCATCATCTTTGCCGCTACCGTGGTCATCTGGTTCCTGCAGACGTTCGACATCCGCTTTAACGTGGTCGCCGACCAGTCGCAAAGCTTGCTTGCCGGTCTGGGTAGCATCATCGCTCCGCTGCTGGCGCCGCTCGGCTTTGGCGACTGGCGTGCATCGACGGCGCTCGTCACGGGACTTATTGCCAAAGAGAGCGTCATCTCGACGCTCACGGTGCTTTTGGGCGCAACCTCTCCCGCGGCACTGTCAGCCATGTTTTCGCCGTTTACCGCCTACGTGTTCTTGGTCTTTACGCTGCTGTACCCGCCTTGCGTGGCGTCCATCGGCGCCGTCAAGAGCGAGTTGGGCGCGCGCTATGCCGTTGCCGTGTTCGCGTTTCAGGTGACGGTCGCCTGGATCGTGGCGTTTGTCGTGCATTCGGCGGGCATATTGCTGGGGCTGGCTTAGTTATTTATTGACGGCGCAACCTCTGTGTATTGAGTTGATTGCGGCCCTGCATCTGTACTGACGGATGCGGGGCCGTTGCTATATAATCGCCCACCGCTCAAGACAATCGGAGAGGTTTCTACATGGCTCAGGCAAGACAGGATGGCATCTCACTCAAGCAGTGGCTCCCGCTTATCGGGCTCGCCTGCTGCGCGTTCGTGTTCAACACGTCGGAGTTCATGCCCATCGGCCTTCTGACTGATATCGCCGCGTCGTTCTCGCTCACCGAGGCCCAGGCAGGCATCATGATCTCGGTCTATGCCTGGGGCGTCATGCTGCTGTCGCTGCCGCTTATGGTGTTTGCCTCGCGCTTTGAGTTCAAGCGGATGCTGCTGGGCGTTTTGGCCGTGTTTTCGCTCGGCCAGTTCCTGTCCGCTGTGGCACCGACATATCCCATTTTGGTTTGCGCGCGTCTGGTGGTCGCCTGCGCGCATGCCGTGTTCTGGTCAGTCGCCTCGATCATGGCCTCGCGCCTGGTCGACGCCCGCCACGGGGCGATCGCCATTAGCATGATCGCCACGGGATCGTCTGTCGCACAAATCTTTGGCCTGCCGATCGGTCGCGCCATCGGACTGGCCGTGGGCTGGCGCATGACATTCGCCGTGGTCGGTGCCCTTTCTGCCGCCGCGGTGGTGTACCAGGCCGCGGTGTTTCCGGCCATGCCGGCGGGTGAGCGCTTTACCGTCAAGCAACTGCCGGAGCTCCTCAAGAACCCGTTCCTCATCGCGCTCTACGCGGTCACGGTCTTTATGGCGACCGGCTACTACGCGGGTTACAGCTATATCGAGCCCTTCCTGGCGCAGGTCGCGCACGTCGACGCAAGCGCTATTACCATGACGCTGACGGCGTTTGGCTGCTCCGGTCTGCTCGGAAGCTGGCTGTTCGGCCGTCTGTTCGATGGGCACCGGTTCCCGTTTCTCGCGATTACGCTCTCCGGCGTGCCGGTGGCTCTGCTGCTCATGGGTCCGGTTGCACCGTCGCTCGTCGCCGTTCTCGCTGTTTGCGCGCTATGGGGCTGCTGCTCCACGGCCTTTAACGTGGCGTTCCAGGCCGAGCTCATCAAGTACACGCCGGCGGATTCGTCGGCCGTCGCCATGTCGATCTTCTCGGGCCTGTTCAACCTGGGGATCGGCACCGGTACGGCGATCGGCGGCGCCGTGGTGTCGGGCCCCGGCATCGCCTGGATCGGCTACGCAGGCGGCACGATCGCTGTCGTGGGCGTCATCCTCGCCATCACCGTACTGTTCCCAGCCATACGCCGCGCAAAGCCTGTCGCCTAATCATGTTCCCTCATCAGTTGCGGTGGAATAGTTCCTGTTTAAGGCCTCTGAAGGCTCAAACAGGAACTATTCCATCGCAACTTATTTTGGGGGAGAGGATACAAGCTGGGCATACAATGGATGTCGTTGTGTTGAGCTTACCGGGAGGTTGCTATGTGGGCATACGAGACGACGTTCTATCAAATCTATCCGCTGGGCTTTTGCGGAGCTCTGCGCGAAAACGCCGCACCCGTTGCCGAGGATGAGCTCGCCCAGGCTGCCAACGCCGCGCCCAACCCCGATGCGCCCATAATGAAGATCGCCCAATGGGCCGACTACCTGCAGGAACTCGGCGTTGGCGCTGTGCTCATCAACCCGCCGCTCGAATCTGATAGCCACGGCTACGATACACGCAGCCTGCGCCATATCGACCGTCGCCTTGGCGGGGATGCCGATTTTGCCGCTGTGTGCGAGACGCTGCACGCCCACGGCATCCGCGTGGTGCTCGATGCCGTCTTCAACCATGTGGGCCGTGGCTTTTGGGCCTTCCGCGATGTGCAGGAGCGTAAGTGGGACTCGCCGTACAAGGATTGGTTCCACATCAACTTTGACGGTGACTCGTGCTACGGCGACGGCTTTTGGTACGAGGGCTGGGAGGGCCATTTTGAGCTTGTGAAGCTCAACCTGCAAAATCCCGCTGTGGTCGATTACCTGCTCGAGTCCGTGCGCCGTTGGGCTGACGTGTTTGGCGTTGACGGCCTGCGCCTGGACGTTGCCTATATGCTCGACCGCGACTTCATGCGTCGTCTGCATACCTTTACCCGCGAGCTCAAGCCCGATTTTGTGCTGATCGGCGAGACGCTCCACGGCGACTACAACCAGATCGTCAACGACGAGATGCTCGACTCCTGCACCAACTATGAGTGCTACAAGGGTCTGTACTCCAGCTTTAACTCGGTCAACATGTTCGAGATTGCCCACTCGCTGCATCGCCAGTTTGGTGGTGACCCGTGGTGCATTTATCGCGGCAAGCATCTGCTGTCGTTTGTCGACAACCATGACGTGCCGCGCCTGGCGAGTATCCTGACGGACAAGTCCTGCCTGCGCCCCGCCTACGGCATGCTCTTTGGCATGCCGGGCATCCCATGCGTCTACTATGGCAGCGAGTGGGGGATTGCCGGCGAAAAGGGCGGCCCCGATGGTGACTGGGCGCTGCGCCCTGCGCTCGATGAGCCTGCGCCCAACGAGCTGACGGCGTTCATCACGCAGCTCGCGCACCTTCGCTCGGCCGACGACGCGGCGGCCCGTGCCCTCAACTACGGCGCCTATCGCAACGTGGTTATCCAGAATAAGCAGCTGCTGTTCGAGCGCGCCTGCGACGACGCGACGATGCTCGTGGCGGTGAACGCCGTGGGCGAGCCTTACACCTTTGGCGCTGGCGAGCTCAACGGGTCCTTTGTTGACCTGCTTGCCGACGGCGCGCCCACGGTTGAGCTGACGGGTACTCTTGAGCTTGCGCCCTACGAGGTGCGCTATCTGTCGAGGGCCTAGGTCATGGCAACGCCTGACGAGGGCTATCAACATATTGAGCACGGGTTCGAGCCCTTGTTCGACCAGCACTCGCGCATCTTGGTGTTGGGGTCGTTTCCCTCAGTGCTTTCGCGTACCAATGCCTTCTATTACGGCAATCCCCAGAATCGCTTTTGGCGCGTGATGGCCGCGTGCCTCGGTGTGCTCGTGCCACCCAACGAGGGCGATCCTTTGGCAAGCGGTGAGCCCGCGACGCTCGATGCCTCCATTGCTGCCAAGCGATCCATGCTGCTGAACGGCGGCGTGGCCCTGTGGGATGTGATCGAGAGTTGCGACATTAAGGGCTCGAGCGACGCGAGCATTCGCAACGTTGTGCCGGCACATATCGAGCGCATTACCGATGTCACGCCGATTGAGGTCGTTATCTGCAACGGCGGCGCGGCCGGGCGGCTCTACAAACGCTATCTACAAGAGCGGACGGGGCTACCTGCCATCGTGCTGCCGTCGACGAGTCCTGCCAACGCGGCGTGGCGTTTGGAGCGGCTTGTCGAGCGTTGGAGTGAAGCCGTTGACTGGGCAGCTTATTAATTTAGATTATTGATTGAGTGCGGGCGCCGAGGTGTTTCAGAACGCCTCGCCAGATCGGCGCGGGCATGGCTGGCTCGGCGCAAACCATGCCATTGGTGTCGATGTCCTCGGCACTGCCGCCGCCGAGTCGCTGCGCATGCTCAACCGAGCAACCCATACGCACCGCACCCACGAGCTTGTCCATGGCTTCGGAAAACGGTCGGCGCAAGAGGCCCATGCGCGGGGAGTGGCGAAGCGCTGCGATGCCGCTGCCGGCGCAGATGGCAACGCCGCCACACCACGTTAGTTTACGGAGCTCGCAAGCTTCCCGCAGGCGCTTGACGGGCATGTGCGCCCCCTCGGTGCTTCTGTGGGCAACCTGCACGACGACATAGACGCGTGTCTCTGCATTCCCAAGGCGATCGAGCATCTGCTCGACAGTGATCATCGCCCCGTCATCAAATGCATCATCAACGGCGAGCACGAGGCCATCGGCGGCAGCATCGTCATCATCCGCCTTCAAGTCGACCGGGCGGGGGAGTACAGTGCCGGAAAGCTGTGCATAGGCGGCGATGGCATCCTGCAGGTCCCAGAGCAAAAACTCAAGATCGGCGCTCTCGGGAATGCTGATATACGCAATGGTTTGCAACGTCTTGGGCTTATCGCCGCGCGCGATCGTCTCCATGCCGCCTCCTTTCCGGTTGGTTTCCGTTTAGGTTACACCGTCTGGTGGCGCTTCGCCGCGCTATCCTAGTGCAACCCTTACGAAAGGAACGCCATGCGCCTGCCCATGAATACCTCGCTTGCCACGCTCAAGCCCTCCGGTATCCGCCGAATCAACGCGCTCGCCGCTCAGCATCCGGGATGCATCGCGCTTGCGCTCGGCGAGCCTGATTTTCCCACGCCCGATGTGATTAGCGCCGAGGTGACCGCCGCACTGGGCCGCGGCGACACACACTATCCGCCCAACAACGGTCGCCCTGTCCTGCGCGAGGCACTGTCTGCCTACATGGGGGACGCGGGCCTTACGTTTTCGGCCGACGAGGTCATCCTGACCGACGGCGCGGCCGAGGCCCTGTCGGCAACATTCATGGCCATGCTCAACCCCGGCGACGAGGTTATTATCCCCACGCCGGCCTTTGGCCTGTACGAGAGCATCGTCGTAGCCAATCACGCCAAAGCGGTCTTTTTGGATACGGAGCCTGCGCAATTTCAGATTGACGAGGATGCGCTTCGCGCCTGTGTGACCCCGGCGACCAAGGCCATCGTCATCTGCACGCCCAACAATCCCACGGGTTGCATTCTCAACGCGGCATCGCTCGACGCCGTGGCGCGCGTAGCGGAGCAGGCGGGCATCTACGTGGTCTGCGACGACGTATACAACCGCCTCGTCTATGTGGACGGCTACGAGCGCTTTGCCCAACGCCACCCGGAGCTACGCGAGCAGACGGTCGTCATCGAGAGCTTCTCCAAGCCATGGGCCATGACCGGCTGGCGCTTGGGTTGGCTCGCAGCGGCAGCCCCCGTCATCGCCGAGATTGCAAAAGCTCACCAATACTTAGTATCGAGTGCCGTCTCCTTCGAGATGGACGCCGCAGCCCGAGCCCTGACCGTCGACCCAACCCCCATGCTCAAAGTCTACCGAGCCCGCCGCGAACGCGTACTCGCAGCCTTAAACGCCATGGGCCTCGATGCAGTAGAGCCCGCAGGAGCCTTCTATACCTTCCCCAGCATCAAACAGTACGGCCTAACAAGCGAAGCCTTCTGCATCAAAGCCATCAAAGAGGCCAACGTAGCCCTAGTTCCCGGAAACTGCTTCGGAACCGAAGGCCACATCCGCCTCAGCTACTGCGTCTCCGACCAAGATTTGGACGAAGGCCTCCACCGCCTGTCCACCTTCATTTCGACTTTGTAGTCCTCAGGGATGCAACACATCAGCCCACCGACCCAAGCATTATGAGTGGGGCGCGCCGGCCAACGGACACGAGGATTCGCAGCAAAGGCAACGTAGCTCCGACCGGGAGGGGCAGGGCGAGTTTTCCGTAGATTCCGCACGAGCCGAAGGCCACTTAATGTGGCCTTCGTGCGAGCCCAGGACTTGACCGAGCGGAAAACTCGCCCTGCCCCTCCCGGTCGGAGCGTATGCAGGGTTTGTGTACGAATCCTCGTGTCCGTTGACCGACGCCGGGGTCCCCGCCATAATACTTTCGGTTCACGCACGAATCCGCTGCCAGAGACAGCCGGCGCAAACGGGCATTTGCCCGCGAGCTTAATGGGATATCCCGCCAGCCGAGGTGGTCGAGTAGATATGTCTTCTCGCCCCCGTCGCTCATGCAGCGCGGGGGCTTTCTTTTTGGACATGCCCCCGTCACGTCCTTGTGGCGGACCGTGCCCGGAAAGAATTCGAGGAGGTGTAATTCATGCCCCAGCAGTACAAAATCGACAAGGTTGCAGAGATCGAGTCCCGTATCGCCGAGAACGCCGGTCTGTTCGTCGTCAACTACAACGGTCTGACGGTTAAGCAGGCTCAGGAGCTGCGTCATCAGCTTCGCGAGTGCGGCGCCGAGATGAAGGTCTACAAGAACAACCTGGTCAAGATCGCTCTCAAGAACCAGGAGCAGCCCGAGCTTGACGAGATCCTCGCCGGCCCCGTCGCTTATGTGTTCTACGAGACCGAGCCGGTCGAGGCCGCTAAGGCCCTTAAGGACTTCTCCGCTAAGTCCAAGGGCGTCCTTGAGATCAAGGGCGGTATCTCCGACGGCAAGGCCGTTTCCGCTGATGATGTTAAGGCTATCGCCGAGCTGCCCACCAAGGATCAGCTTCTCGGCCAGATCGCCGGTCTCATCTCCGGTTTCGCTCGCGACATCGCTGTCTGCGTCAACGGCGTTTCCTCTGGTCTCGCTCGTTCGATCCAGCAGGTCTCCGAGCAGAAGGCAGCCTAGTCGCTGTTTTCACCCGCGGCGGCAACGCCGCACCCCTGGCGCATTCGCGCCGTGTTTTAACTGATCTCCGTGCACAGACACGGAAACCGAAAGGACTTAGAAATGGCTAAGCTTACCACCGATGAGATCATCGATGCTCTTAAGGAAATGACCCTTCTCGAGGCTTCCGAGCTCGTCAAGGCTATCGAGGACACCTTCGGCGTTTCCGCCGCTGCTCCTGCCGCTGTAGTCGCCGCTCCTGCTGCTGGCGCTGCTGAGGCCGAGGAGAAGACCGAGTTTGACGTCGTGCTCGAGGGCTTCGGCGACAACAAGATCCAGGTCATCAAGGCCGTCCGTGAGCTCACCAACCTTGGCCTGAAGGAGGCCAAGGAGGTCGTCGAGGGCGCTCCCAAGGCTGTTCTCGAGGGTGCCAAGAAGGAGGACGCCGAGGCTGCCAAGGAGAAGCTCGAGGCTGCTGGCGCTGCTGTCACCCTCAAGTAATCAGGCTTTCTCGCCAGATTTCTTTGCAGACGGGACTCGCTATGCGAGCCCCGTCTTTTTTGTTTTGGCCCCTCATTTCCATTGCTCGGCACGCAGAACACCGCTGTCTTCGTCGTGCCAATCCCGTTACCGCTGGGGCGTAAAATTGCACCATTCGAGCAATAATTTGCGTTGACCTGCTGAAGAATTGCGTTTGCCTTACGGCGACGTATGTCTCCGGCGGTAAGATACTTCGGTATCGCAATTTGGTCTGCGGCCGCTGTGCCGCACGCATAGGGCGCATTCTGCGCCTGCGAAAGGATCCTTGAATAACATGAAGGCAATCATCCCCGCCGCCGGTCTTGGCACGCGTTTTCTGCCTGGCACTAAGTGCACGCCCAAAGAGATGCTGCCGGTGCTCGACAAGCCGGTCATTCAGTATGTCGTCGAGGAGGCACTCGACCCCGAGGAGGTCGATGATGCCATCATCGTTACCTCTCCTGGTAAGCCCGAGCTGCTGAGCTACTTCCAGCCCGATCGCTCGCTCGAGAACCTGCTGCGCGAGCGCGGCAAGAACGCCTATGCCGATGCCGTCGCCCACGCTGGCGGTATGCCGGTCGACTTCCGCTATCAGTACGAGCCCAAGGGCCTCGGCCATGCTATCCGCTCTGCTGCCGACGCCGTGGCAGGGGAGAACTTCCTGGTTCTTCTGGGCGACTACGTTGTGCCTAACCGCGACATCTGCGATAAGATGCTCGCCGTTTCCAAGGAGCACGGTGGCGCTTCGGTTATCGCCGTCGCTGCTTGCTCGCCCGAGGAAGTCAGCCGCTATGGCGTTATCGCCGGCGAGCGCGTCGGTTCGCTCGAGGGCGCCGAGGGCGTTGCCGATGCCGAGCCGGGTGCCGTGTGGCGCATCGGCGGCCTGGTGGAGAAGCCCGCTCCCGAGGCGGCTCCGTCCAACCTGTACATCGTCGGTCGCTACCTGCTGAGCCCGCTGGTCATGGACCTGCTGGCCGATCAGCAGGCCGGTAAGGGCGGCGAGATTCAGCTGACCGACGCCATGGCACGTTCGCTCGACCGCGAGGCCATGTACGCTGTCGTCATCGATCCGCTCTCGGGCTACGACACTGGTACCCCGTCTGGCTGGATGGCCACCAACGCCCTCATGGCCGCAAGCGACCCTCGCTTTGCCAGCGCCTTCTGGGACGCCATCGACGAGCGCGGCGGCTTGATGCGCAAGTAAGCCTTCGGTCATCGACATTTACGGGTGCGGACTTCGGTCTGCACCCGTTTTTTATGCAGGTTACAGCTTAGCCCCGGAAAGTGCGACCCACAATTTGGTCGAATTCTGGGACGCGCTTTCCGGTTGGAACCACTAGCGGAAACTGCGACCCGGAATTTCGGCTCAGAACGGGATATGCTTTCCCAAACAGTGCTCAACCGGAAACTGCGACCCAGTTTGAGGCCTCAAAACGGGACGCAGTTTCCGCCTGATCGACCCTCGTCGCCATTCCGCCGTTTGGTGACCCGCACCAGCGGCCTCGTTCACAGAAAATATATGAACAGATGTTCGATGCACACCTATCTACCTGCGTGTTTTCTGTCGAAAATCTTTGCTACTCCAAAAACTCAATCGCGTCAAGGCTTTTCTTGCCCAACGGTCGGTACCTGATAAACTATTAGGTTGCGATAACTGGCGAAGCTATGCCTCGCCAACCCACCGAGCATTTCCGTGAAGGAGGAAAAACCTGGTGACCTACGCATACACTGCCACTGAGCGCAAGCGCGTCAGCTTCGGGAAAATCCCGGAGGCCATGGAGCTCCCCAACCTTATCTCTGTTCAAAGGGAATCCTTTGAGCGTTTTAAGGACGAGGGCCTTCGTGAGGCGTTCAAGGAATCCAGCCCCATCCAGAGCCAGAACCATGTTCTCGAGGTTACCTTCGGCGAGCATCAGTTCGGCGACCCCGCGCACACCGTCGAGGAGTGCCGCGAGAAGGATATGACCTATCAGGCTCCGCTTCTGACCGACGTCCGTCTCACCAACAAGGAGACCGGCGAGATCAAGGAGCAGCTCGTCTTCATGGGCGACTTCCCCATGATGACCGATCAGGGTACCTTCATCATCAACGGTACCGAGCGTATCGTCGTCTCGCAGCTCGTCCGCTCCCCGGGCGTGTACTACAGCTCCGAGATGGATTCGGGCAAGCAGATCTACAAGGCCCAGATTATCCCGTCCCGCGGTGCCTGGCTTGAGTTTGAGGTCGACAAGCGCGACCAGCTCATGGTCTCCATCGACCGTAAGCGTAAGCAGAGCGCCACGATGTTCCTGCGCGCCCTTGGCATTGCCGTCACCAACGACGACATCATCGAGCTGCTCGGCAACTCCGATGTGATCAAGCGCACCCTCGAGCGCGATACCGCCCTTACCCACGAGGATGCTCTTATCGAGATCTACCGTCGCCTGCGCCCGGGCGAGCCTCCCACCGTGGACGCTTCCCGCAGCCTGCTCGAGGGCCTTCTCTTTAACCCGCAGCGCTACGATCTGGCCCGCGTCGGTCGCTACAAGGTCAACAAGAAGCTCAACCTCACCACCGAGGAAGAGGTCACGGTGCTCACCGACGAGGATATCGTCGCTACGCTGCGCTACCTGCTGTCCCTCGCTGCCGGCGAGCAAGGCTTCAAGGTCGACGACATCGACCACTTTGGCAACCGCCGCATCCGTACCGTCGGTGAGCTCGTCGCCAACCAGTTCCGTATCGGCATGAGCCGTATGGAGCGCGTCGTCCGTGAGCGCATGAGCTCCCAGGACATCGACGAGATCACCCCGCAGTCGCTCATCAACATCCGTCCGATCGTGGCCTCCATCAAGGAGTTCTTCGGTTCCTCGCAGCTCTCGCAGTTCATGGACCAGGCGAACCCCCTGACCGGTCTGACCCACAAGCGCCGTCTGTCCGCACTCGGCCCTGGCGGTCTTGCCGGCCACAAGTCGGGCTCCAGCCGCCGCACCAACGTGCCGACGGCCGTCCGCGACGTTCACAACTCGCACTACAGCCGCATGTGCCCGATCGAGACCCCCGAAGGCCCCAACATCGGCCTGATCGGCTCGCTCGCCCTCTACGCCCGCGTCAACGAGTACGGCTTCATCGAGGCCCCGTTCCGCCGCGTCGAGAACGGCGTTGCCACCGACCAGATCGACTGGATGACCGCTGACGAGGAAGAGAAGCACGTCATTGCGCCGGCCAACACGCCGCTTGATCCCAAGACCAACGAGTTCATCACGACCGATGCCGAGGGCAAGATCGTCCGTCCGCACACCGTGATCGCCCGTACCCGCGACTTCGACGGTTCCTTCGGCGCTCCCGCCGACGTGCCCGTCGAGGACGTCGACTACATGGACGTCTCGCCGCGTCAGATGCTCTCCGTCGCAGCCACGCTGATCCCGTTCCTGGAGCACGACGACGCCAAGCGTACGCTCATGGGCGCCAACATGCAGCGTCAGGCCGTGCCGCTGGTTCACCCTGCCGCCCCCTATGTCGGTACCGGCATGGAGCGTCGCGCCGCCCTGGACTCTGGCGAGGTCACCCTGGCCAAGAACGCCGGCGAGGTCATCTTTGCCGACGCTTCCAAGATTATCGTCAAGCATGCCGGCGGCATGGACGAGTATCACCTGGCCAAGTACCAGCGCTCCAACCAGTCCACCTGCATCAACCACCGTCCGCTCGTGCGCGTCGGTGATACCGTTGAGCAGGGCGAGCCTCTGGCCGACGGTCCTTCGACCGATCACGGCGAGCTCGCGCTGGGCCAGAACCTCACCGTGGCATACATGCCGTGGGAAGGCTTTAACTACGAGGACGGTATCGTCGTGTCCGAGCGCCTGGTGGCCGAGGACCTGCTGACGACCATCAACATCACCCGTCACGAGATCGACGCCCGCGACACCAAGCTCGGCCCCGAGGAGATCACCCGCGAGATCCCGAACCTCTCCGAGGACATGCTTGCCAACCTCGACGAGGACGGCATCATCCGCATCGGCGCCGAGGTCGGCCCTGGCGACATCCTGGTCGGTAAGGTCACGCCTAAGGGCGAGAGCGCTCTGACCGCCGAGGAGCGCCTGCTGCGCGCCATCTTCGGTGCCAAGGCCCACGATGTCCGCGACACCTCCCTTAAGATGCCTCACGGCGCTTACGGCCGCGTCATCGACGTCGTCCGCTTTAGCCGCGAGAACGGCGACGACCTGGCCCCCGGCGTCAACGAGCAGGTGCGCGTCTACGTCGCCCAGCGTCGTAAGATCCAGCAGGGCGATAAGATCGCCGGCCGCCACGGCAACAAGGGTGTTATTTGTAACGTTCTGCCGGTCGAGGACATGCCCTACATGGCTGACGGTACCCCGATCGACGTTATCCTCAACCCGCTGGGCGTTCCTTCGCGTATGAACGTCGGCCAGCTGCTCGAGTGCCACCTTGGCTGGGCTGCTGCCTGCGGTTGGGATACCGAGCAGGCCGACTCCGACAAGTACGTCCCCGGTCCGTTCTTCACCGCCACGCCCGTCTTCGACGGCGCCAAGGAGGACGAGATCGCCGAGGTCATCCGTCGTGCCAACAAGAACATGCTCAACAAGGCCACCGCTGCCTTTGGCGATCACATGCGCCCCGAGTTCGTCACCCAGCTTGACGAGCGCGGCAAGACCCGCCTGTTCGACGGCCGCACCGGCGAGGAGTTCCGCGAGCCCATTACCGTGGGTACGTCCTACATCCTCAAGCTCGGCCACATGGTCGACGACAAGATCCACGCCCGTTCGACCGGCCCTTACAGCCTGGTTACCCAGCAGCCTCTGGGCGGCAAGGCCCAGTTCGGCGGCCAGCGCTTCGGCGAGATGGAAGTTTGGGC
>CAJJTG010000006.1 GCA_905194675.1 uncultured Collinsella sp.
AGCAAGTATTGTCTATTTTTAATAGTTATCTATTATTTAACGGGAGGAAATAATTCTATGAGTCGCTTTTGTAAATTTGGAAAGTTACACGTTACTAAAGGGAATGTAGATAAATTATTAGGTATACTACTGACAGCTTCCAAGGAGCTAAAGCGCTCGGGACCCCATTAAGTATTTTTAAAAGCATGGTCGCAAGTTTCACTAGCAGCCATGCTTTTATTGAATCATTGTAGGACATTTTAAAGATAATTGCCCACTTTAAAATTAAACATGTGCTTAGAATCGTTCTAGGCAACACCAATAACAATCACTAATCACAAGTGATTTAAGATAAATCTTAAGAATTTTGTTGGCCGAATCGCTAGACAAGAGTGGTTCGGCCATTTTCTATTCCGAGCCCTCAGCCTGAGCATTCACCCGCGCATAAGCGCGCACGATACGAGAGACGGTACTCTTGCTGATTCCCGTATACCGTTCGATCTCGCGCACCGTGTAGCCGCCATCGTGCAGGGCGAAAATGATTCCGTCTCGCCGCGAGGGTGCTACGGTCTTGAGTTCGTTGAGCGGCACACCCAGGCGCTTCGCCATCTTGTCGGCAAACGCACGCCGCTCCCACTCCGTCTCATCCATATCGTGAATCACCGGATCGGAACCATCGGGCATCGACAGAGAATAATCCAGAAACCCCTTGGCAGACTCAAAGAGCTCGAGAACACAAGAAGGGTCCGAAAATCCCCTCGTCATATCGTTGTCATACGCTCGAAGATACTCGGCAAAGCTGCTCCAGGGATAACGCTCGATCAGGGCGATACCCGCCTCCTGCGGATTAGCGTGAACATAGCGAATGGCAGCCATCAGATAACGGTCGGTATCGAGCGAGCGCCGGTCAAAACGGTTCTGGAACAGATGGCCCGTGCGCCCCGTGCGTTTATTGAACCGCCGCGCGTACGTCAAAAGCAGCCGGTGCATCGCCGCGCTCATCGCGTCCTCGTAATCTGCAAGCACCAGATGCACGTGATTGCCCATAAGGCACCAGGCGATAACCGTGACGCCTGCCTCCCGGCAGCAGTCGCGCATCAGCTCCAAAAACTCCCACCGGTCTTCATCGCCCTCAAAGATGAGCTGCTTGCCCACACCGCGGGCACAGACATGGTAAAAGCCGGTAACCGTTCTCCAAACGCGCTGCATGGCGCTCCCTTCGCCGGGATCTGATTGCCATCCAATACAGCACGATTGAAGCGTGCCATCAAAACATTCACGCAAAACAATACACTCGCGCGGCCAAAGGCAGTAAACGGGCGGCGAACGGCACCGTTGCAACAGGTCAGACCCCGCAACGCATACAAGAGCTGACCAAAAGCTTGCCCAAGACGAACCCCCTCTACGGAAGTTCGCGACCACAGAACATATAGTTAAACCGTTTCAATTAAAACTTCCGGACTTCTCGCTACGAAAACTGAGCCGTTCGCCGAATATTCCGTGCATTTCGCGGTATTATAGGGGCTGCATGTCATGTCCCTTTCGAAGGGTCGCCCGGCAATCGCCAGCCACGACCCCCAGACGGGACGCCAACACGATAGAGAGGAGAGGCATGCAGTACTCACAGGAAGTGGAGAACATGTGCCCCGTTGCCAAGGGTGCATACCACGGCCCCGCACCCATCCCCGAGGAGGGCAAGTGGGTCCAGGCTAAGGAGATTACCGACATCTCCGGTCTTACGCACGGTGTGGGTTGGTGCGCACCCCAGCAGGGCGCCTGCAAGCTCACGCTGAACGTCAAGGACGGCATCATCGAGGAGGCCCTCGTTGAGACCATCGGCTGCTCGGGCATGACCCACTCTGCCGCCATGGCTTCCGAGATTCTTCCCGGTAAGACCATCCTCGAGGCCCTCAACACCGACCTCGTCTGCGACGCCATCAACGTTGCTATGCGCGAGATCTTCCTGCAGATCGTTTACGGCCGCAGCCAGACCGCGTTCTCCGAGGGCGGCCTGCCCGTGGGCGCCTCCCTCGACGACCTCGGCAAGGGCCTTCGCTCTCAGGTCGGCACCATGTTCGGCACCAAGGCCAAGGGCGCTCGTTACCTCGAGCTCGCTCAGGGCTACGTCACCCGCATGGCTCTCAACGACAAGAACGAGATCATCGCATTTGAGTTCCTGAACCTCGGCAAGTTCACCGACGCCGTCAAGGCCGGCAAGACCCCCGAGGAGGCCATCGCTGGCGCTATGGGCCACTATGGTCAGTGGGAGAACGCTGCCAAGTACATCGACCCGCGCACCGACGAGGAGACTCACTCCGTCGCCAGCGTGTTCCCGGTTCACGAGTAGAAAGGGAGGGAAAAAACTATGACTGTTACGTTCGAAGGTTACGAGCGCCGCGCTGACAAGATCAACAAGTGCCTCGCCGACAACGGCATCGCCTCCCTCGAGGAAGCTCTGCAGATCTGCACCGACAAGGGCTTCAACCCGCGTGAGATCGTCAACAACACCCAGTCCATCGCCTTCCAGAACGCCGAGTGGGCCTACACCCTCGGTTGCGCTCTCGCTGTCAAGCGTGGCGCCAAGTCCGCTTCTGAGGCTGCCGCCATCATCGGCGAGGGCATCCAGGCCTTCACCGTTCCCGGCTCCGTCGCCGAGGACCGCAAGGTCGGTCTGGGCCACGGCAACCTGGGCGCTATGCTGCTCTCCGACGACACCGAGTGCTTCGCCTTCCTGGCCGGCCACGAGTCCTTCGCTGCCGCTGAGGGCGCTATCGGCCTGGCTCTGAACGCCAACAAGGCTCGCAAGAAGCCGCTGCGCGTTATCCTCAACGGTCTGGGCAAGGACGCTGCTCAGATCATCGCCCGCATCAACGGCTTCACCTACGTGAAGACCCAGTTCGACTACTTCACGAGCGAGCTCAAGGTCGTCGAGACCATCCCCTACTCTGATGGTCCCCGCGCCGCCGTCAACTGCTACGGCGCCGACGACGTCCGCGAGGGCGTTGCCATCATGTGGCACGAGAACGTCGACATCTCGATCACCGGTAATTCCACCAACCCCACGCGCTTCCAGCACCCCGTCGCTGGCACCTACAAGAAGGAGCGCCTCGAGGCTGGTAAGAAGTACTTCTCCGTCGCTTCTGGTGGCGGCACTGGCCGTACCCTGCACCCGGACAACATGGGCGCCGGCCCTGCCTCTTACGGCATGACCGACACCATGGGCCGTATGCACTCCGACGCCCAGTTCGCCGGTTCTTCCTCCGTGCCTGCGCACGTCGACATGATGGGTCTCATCGGCATGGGCAACAACCCCATGGTCGGTGCCACCGTCGCCTGCGCTGTCGCCGTCGAGGAAGCCCTCAAGGCCTAATCGTGCCCGCGCGATGCTCATATAGTTGAGCTTCGGAGCCGCTACCTTTCGAGGTAGCGGCTCTTTTTGTTTACACCGACGCAGGATAGCTAATGCCGATATGTCAGTTGCGGCGAAATACGAGATGTGATGAGATGGAGCGTCAGAGCGTCCATGACGCCCACCTGCCATATTTGCCCTTTACCGATTTGCCGAGTCTTTGCGACCCCATTGCCGATCACCCGTGCGACAATGCGCCGGACGAGAAAGGAATCCGATGGAATCGACTGATGTACTGGTAATTGGATCTGGCATTGCGGGCCTTTGCGCCGCCATCGAAGCGGCACGCACGGGTGCAACCGTCACTGTGGCAAGCGCCGGCAAGACTATGAGTGGATCGAGCTTCTTCCCCGGAACCTGGGGCCTCGGCCTTATTGGCCCCGTCGACGAAGACGATGAGCAGGACCTCATCGACACCATTCAGACCGTTGGTGGCGGCGTCGCCGACCCTACGCTCGTCCAGACGTTTGTCCACGGCATTCCTCAGGCAATCCAATGGCTCGAGCAGGATCTGGGTGTTGAACTCCAGCGTCCGCAAAGCGCTGAGAGCGCTCAGCAAAAGCAGTTTATCCCCTGCTTTGACCACAAGACGCGCATGTGGCGCGGCCTCACCCGCAAGCCCCTTGAGGACGCTCTGACGACCCGGATCGAGTCGCTCGGCATTCGCCTGCTCCCCCGCCATGAGCTTATCGACCTTGTTGAGGACACGAACGGCAGAATCACCGGAACCGTGCTCTACAACCTCACCGAAGATCGAATCGTGCCCTTTGCTGCCAAAGCCACGATCATCGCAGCCGGTGGCACGGGTGGCCTGTTCGAGCGAAGCCTCACTTCCACCGACGTGCTCAGCTCATCACAGGCCATCGCACTGGCGCACGGCGCATCGCTTACTAATATAGAGTTCATGCAGATGATGCCCGGCTTCATCGAGCCCAAGCGCAACCTGGTCTTCAACGAGAAAACCTGGCGCTACGTACATGTAGACCAGCCGGTAGATATTGCCGACGACAAGCTGGACGACCTGCTCGAGCAGCGCTCTGGATATGGTCCCTTCACGTCACGCTTGGCCTCCCGCGCTATCGATCTCGCCATCGATCAGGCAGGTGCCGAAGGCCTGGCACTCCACTACGACCTCCCCCGCGAGGATGTCCCAGAGTTTGTGCAGACCTTTGCCACCTGGCTGCAAGACGAGCACGGCATCGCCCCGACTGACGAGATGCGCGTTGCGATGTATGCCCACGCCGCCAACGGCGGTATCAAAATCGACAAGACCGCGTATACGGGCGTTGAGGGCCTCTACGCTTGTGGCGAGGCGACAAGCGGTATGCACGGCGCCGACCGCATCGGCGGCCTGTCAAGCGCCAACGGCATCGTGTTTGGGCGCATCGCGGGCGCATCGGCAGCCCTTGCAGCGCAGAAAGAGCCTAAGGCGGCCCTGAAGGCGGATATCACCCTCCCCCAGTACGGCATTGCCACAACAGACGCCGAACACCTGACACGCGGCCTTAAGCACACGATGAGCACCTATTGCATGATCAACCGCACCGAGACGGGCCTATCCGAGGCACTACACGAGCTTGAGGGCTTGAAGACGGAGGCAACGACCTTGAGCACACAGAAAGCCCAGGACAGCGAGATCGCAGCCCTCGCCCGCCTGCAATCGCAGATTCAACTAGCACAGGAAATGGTCAAAGCCATGCGTAAGCGAACCGAAAGTCTCGGATCGCACTATCGAGCGGATTATACTGGGCACCTATCTAAAGCAGAACACAACTAATCGATATCTATGGGCCCCTTGAGCTCGAAGTGGCTCGGGGCCCATTCGTGTCCGCACGGCAGCGTATCCTTATTCTAAATACAGAGCTGGCAAAGCCCGCATAAACAATAGACCAGCGAGGAGGAAATATGGACAGTAGAGATATCGAGAAGTGGCGTGTCGAACTTGATAGCTACGCCAATGTGGAAGACGGCGTTGAGTATTGGCTCGCACGCGATTTAATGGAACCCCTAGGATACGTCCAATGGCGCAATTTTGAGACTGCAATTAAGAGGGCAATGGCATCGTGTGAAGTCAACGAAATGCCTGTTGTTTCCTATTTTGTTGAAACCAGCAAAATAGTACCTACAGGAATAGGACAAAAAGCAGTCAAAGACTATAAGTTAACGCGCTACGCATGCTATTTAATCGCCCAAAACGGAGACCCAAACAAGCCAGAGATCGCGCTCGCGCAGGCGTACTTCGCCGTGCAGACCCGCCGCCAAGAGCTCATAGAGCAGCGCTTTGCAGAGATTCAGCGCTTGCAGGCGCGCCACTCGCTATCCGATTCAGAGAAACAGCTCTCGGGTATTGCGTTCAAACGCGGCGTGGGCTCCAAAGGATTCGCGATCATCAAGTCGAAGGGCGATGAAGCGTTATTCGGCGGTAGAAGCACGGCGGAAATGAAGCAGCAGCTCGGCGTACCTAAGAGCGCGGCATTGGCGGACAGGTTAGCCGATGTCCTCATCAAAGCAAAGGACCTTACGAACTCGATGACGACCTTCAACGCCGAGGAACACGACCTGTACGGCCTGGACCAGATCAAACAAGAGCACGTCGAGAACAACACGAGCGTGCGTGGCAGCCTCATCGACCGCGGAATTGTCCCCGAGAACCTACCACCTGCCGAGGATACAAAAAAGCTCGAGCGTCGCGTGAAGGCAGACGAGAAGAAACTCAAGGAGGGTACTGACGGTTTTACCGATCCCCAGGGTAGACTCGATCTGTGAAAGCGGCTCCGCGCCCTTTCGGGTTCGACCCCATGCGAGGTCAACAAAAAAAGACGGCCAACTCTCGTTGACCGTCTAAACTTGCTTTGGTGGGCCGTCAGGGGGTCAGCCTGCTTCGCAGGCGGCCGCTGCGGCGCCAAGGCGCCTTGCGCGCTGCGCTGACAAACGCTTACGCGTTTCCTCAGCTCCGCGCCCTTTCGGGTTCGACCCCATGCGAGGTCAACAAAAAAGCGACCAGCCGAAGCCAGTCGCTTTAATAATCTTTGGTGGGCCGTCAGGGGTTCGAACCCTGGACCTTGGGATTAAGAGTCCCCTGCTCTACCAACTGAGCTAACGACCCGATATCAACACGAAGCAAGAACTGGGGTGGGTAAAGGGACTCGAACCCTCGACCTACGGGACCACAACCCGTCGCTCTAGCCAACTGAGCTACACCCACCGTGTCCTGTGCGCTTCGCGCTCGACTATTATTGCAAGGAACGCCACGCGATGCAAGCCCCAATTTTCAAGTATTTTGAAAAGAGTTTTTCGAGACCATTTCGAGCAAATCCCACCGGTTTCATAGGAGTAAACTTGCCCCACCCCGATGTTCGAAAGGACAAGCATGAAAGAACTCTCCAACCGCACGGCAAGATTTACCGATTCGGTCATCCGCCGCATGACACGCATCTCCAATAAGTACGGCGCCGTCAACCTATCGCAGGGCTTCCCCGACTTCGATCCCCCGGCGCAGCTGCTCGATAGCCTCAGCGCCATCGCCGCCGATCCCAAGCCGCTCTATCACCAGTACTCCATAACCTGGGGCTCCCAGGCCATGCGCGAGGCACTCGCCGCCAAACAGGAGCACTTTATGGGCATGCCGGTCGACCCCAACCAGAATATCGTGGTCACCTGCGGTTCCACCGAGGCCATGATGGCCGCCATGATGACGGTCACGAACCCCGGCGACAAGGTCGTCATCTTCTCGCCGTTCTACGAGAACTACGGCGCCGACACGATCCTTTCGGGTGCCGAGCCCATCTACGTGCCGCTCAACCCGCCCACATTCGACTTTGACCGCGAGACACTCGAGGCGGCCTTCCGCGACAACGACCCCAAGGCCATCGTCCTGTGCAACCCTTCCAACCCCTGCGGCAAGGTCTTTACGCGCGAGGAGCTCACCTTTATCGCCGACCTCTGCAAAAAGTACGACGCCTATTGCATCACCGACGAGGTATACGAGCACATCGTCTACGCACCCCATGAGCACGTCTACATGGCCACGCTGCCTGGCATGTTCGAGCGCACCATCAGCTGCAGCTCGCTGTCCAAGACCTACTCCATCACCGGCTGGCGTCTGGGCTACACTATCGCCCCTGCCGAAATCACCGAGCGCATCAAAAAGGTCCACGACTTTCTCACCGTGGGCGCCGCCGCCCCCCTGCAGGAAGCCGTCGTCACCGCACTCAATTTCGACGACAGCTATTACGATGAGGTCCTCGACCTCTATACCGCCAAACGCGACCTGTTCTGCCAGGGACTCGACAGCATCGGTCTTGAGCATAACGTTCCGCAGGGCGCCTACTACGTCATAATGGACATCTCTGAGTTTGGCTATGACAGCGACCTCGAGTTCTGTGAAGACCTCGCGTCTAAAGTGGGTGTGGGCGCCGTGCCCGGCTCGAGCTTCTTCCGCGAGCCCGTCAACCATCTGATTCGTTTCCACTTTGCCAAGCGAGACGAGACGCTTAACGCGGCGCTGGAGAACCTCAAGTCGCTACGTGATAAAATCAAGCCGCGCGGGTAAGGACGGCCCGGCAACTAAAGCAACCAAAGAAGCCCCGCACCGCCCGCCGCGTTGCGAGGCTTCTTTCTATAGCGCTTTCTTAAATGGTTTAGAGCTCTATACTTTAGTCACGGAGCAACTCGTCCCAGAGAGAGGAATACTATGGCAGAGCAGCAGCTTATCGGAGCGCTCGAGGCCGGTGGCACCAAGATGGTCTGCGCCACGGGCTATGCGGACGGTACGGTCCTAGAGCGCGAGCAGATCGCGACCACGACCCCGCAGGAGACCGTCGAGGCCGTCAACGCATGGTTTGCCGACAAGGGCATCGCCGCGCTGGGCATCGGCGCATTTGGCCCCACCGCAGTCAACCCCGCTTCGCCCCAATACGGCAAGATCCTGGAGACGCCCAAAACGGCATGGCGCTACTTTGACCTGCTGGGCACTATCCAAAACGAGCTCAATATCCCCTGCGGCTACGATACCGACGTCAACGTCGCCTGCCTGGGCGAGGTCACGTTTGGTTGCGCCAAGGGCCTCACCGACGTGGTCTACCTGACCATCGGTACCGGCGTGGGCGCCGGCGTGCTCTCGGGCGGTAAGCTCGTGCACGGCATGATGCATCCCGAGGCCGGCCACATCCTGGTCACGCGCGACCCGCGCGACACCATTGGCGAGCACAGCGCCTGCCCCTTCCACGACAACTGTCTCGAGGGCCTCATCGCCGGCCCCGGCGTTAAAAAGCGCTGGGATGGCAAGAGCGCCGGAGACATGGCCGATGACCCGGAGGCCATGGACCTGCTCGCCGGCTATCTGGCACAGGCACTCATGACCTACACGCTGTGCTACGCGCCGCAAAAGATCATCATCGGCGGCGGCGTGGCCGACCACACCCCCATCGTGCCGCTCGCACGCAAGAAGTGCGCCGAGATGCTCAACGGCTATATCGTCACGCCCGAGGTCAACGACATCGATAGCTACATCGTCAACAACAGCCTCGAGGGCAAGCAGGGCATCATGGGTTGCCTTGCCCTGGGCGCACAGGCGCTTCAGTAGCAGATGCACCCACAGGGCGTGGCGCGCCCGGCAAATCCGACCTACGGAACGACGCCACCACGCCTCATATAAGCCCTCAAATAAAAAAGGCCGCCTAGGACCAAACAATACGTCCTAGGCGGCCTTTTTGGCGCACATCAGCGACCGTAAGAGATATCGGAGCACAACGCCCGTTGCCGCTCCACAGCAGTCGATCATCACATCGGTGATCATGCCGGCGCGTCCCGGCACAAAGAGCTGAATCGTCTCGTCAATCGAAGGAATCAGCAGCAGGAACACCGCCGTGGGCAGCAGCACGTCAAAGGTGCGCCGGCCCTCAAAATCAAAGGCGTGCGTTGCCAGGATGCCGAGCACCATATACTCGGAAAAATGCGCGCACTTGCGAACAACAAAGTTGGTCACCCATTCATATGGAAGTCCCACGCCGTGCAGGAAACAGCGAATAGCTTCCATGACCGTTAGGCTCAGCGAACCCGACCCCGAGCCGGGAACCAGCGAATTGCCCCAGATCAAGAGCGCCATCAGGCAGGTCACGACCGCCCATTTTCGATTGATCTTAACCATGCAGAAGTTATGCCTCCGCGCGAAGCGGCGCAAAGCTGGCGGTACCGCCCTCGATAACGCTCAGATAGGCACGGCCCGTACGCTTGGCGGTAGAGGACTGCAGGCGCTCGATCTCTTCCTCGAGGATCTGATTAACGCGCTCGTGACGACGATTTTCCATAATGCCGGCGGCAATAGCCTCGGCTCGCTCAATGCTCTCGCGCGAGATACGGGCGGTATCCTCGGGGAACACAGCGCTGTGACGGCCGACATAAGCGGGAGCAGCAGGCTGAGGGGCAGCGACGGGAGCGGGCGCTACAACAGGAGCAGGCTCGTCAATCTCATCCAGAATCGCGGTGGCGGCGGCCCACATGTCCTCGTGGCCCGAGTAATCGGCCATGGGGACATCAACCTCGAGCGAGGCGTCCGGAAGGTCGCCGGTGTCGATGCGATCTTGGGCATCAATCGATGCGGTGATGGCTGCAGGCTCATCGAGGTCATCGAGATCGATGTCCGCGGCACCGGAGATGATAGGCATGCTGGCGAGGTTTGCGTTGTAGGGCGCAGCCTCAGCCGCCTGCTGCTGGGCAGGAGCGCCCCAAAGCGAGCTTTCGGCGGCACGGCGGGCGGCAACGGCCTCCTCGTCCGCGGCCATGGCTTCATCAACGTACGAATTGTCGGCAGAAGCGTTCGCGTCCGCCGAGGTAGCGCTGTAGGCGTTATTGGCTGCCGCGTTGGCGACGAGTGCCACGAAAGCCGCCGTGCTGCCCGCAGGGGCGGCCTGGGAGCCAGACACGGCGCGTGCCGCGGCGGCGATGTCGTCGCGATTGAAGGAGCCGGTCTGCCCGCCGTTGGTGAGCTCGTCGATGGCGACTTGATAGACGTCGCGCGAGTGTGCAGGGTCGCAGCTCACCGGCGAATCGTCGTCGAGCATACTGTCGATCATGGACCAAGCCTCGTCCTCGTCCATAGCATCTGCGGCTCGAGCGATGGTAGGGACACCATCATCGGCATGACGGCGCTGGAACGCACCAGTCAGGCCGGAAAGGAATGCCGAGGTAGACTGCTCCGCCTGAGCCTGAGAAGCAGAAGTCGCAGCGTAAGGAGTCGCATCCTGCTGCTGAGCTGGAATCGAGGCGGTCTTGAACTCGCTTTGATGCTGATTGAGATTGGCGGCACCGCCCATGGCATCGGGCTGGAACAGACGCTCTTCACGCTGCGCACGGTACTCGGAGATACCCAGCGAGGCGGCATAGATACCCACGCCCGCCACCGCACCCACGGCGAAGGGAACCGCACCCGCCACGACCGTCTCGTTCACCGACGAAAACGGCAGCGTCGCGGCATACATAACCACGGGAGCGGCAAGGCCGATCCCGCACGAAAGTCCGGCAAGGACTGCTCGTTGTGTTGCATCAGAAGAAGCCATGAGCTCTCCCCATCTTCCAGCACCCAAATCGCATCATTCAGTTGGCTGCGCGAGAGAAGATGAAGCGGGGCTATGCCCCAAAGCAACGGTATATGGTTCGTTTCATCTGCGTTTTCCGTCGCGAAGCTTAAAAGCTATTATGCGAAACCGCCCCGTCGATTGCAAGCGACGATGTCGGATTGAAACGGGAAACCTGCTGCTCGTCGGTCTTATGGTTAAAAATAAGCGCGGAGCGGCGATATGGAAAAGGGCCGAGGCTCAAAGCCCCGACCCTTTATCGCATTGATGGCTATCGCTGCGTGTGGATGACAACCTAGAACGTCTGCTCGTAGTCGCTGTGCTTTTTGGCCGAACGCACCAGGAACTCCTGGTTGGTGTTGGTGCCCTTAAGGCCCTTGATAAACGATGCGGCTGCGCGCTCGGTGTTGTTCATGCCGGCAAGAATGCGACGCAGACCAAAGACAAACGGACGCATCTGCTCGTCGACCAACAGGTCCTCGTTACGCGTACCGGAGGCAACGGGGTCGATAGCCGGGAAGATGCGGCGGTCGGCCAGGTCGCGGTCGAGCTTAAGCTCCATGTTGCCGGTGCCCTTGAACTCCTCGAAGATGACCTCGTCCATCTTGGAGCCGGTATCGATAAGGGCGGAAGCCAGGATGGTGAGCGAGCCGCCGTTCTCGATATTGCGGGCTGCGCCCAGGAAACGCTTGGGCGGATAAAGAGCCGCCGAATCGACGCCGCCCGACAGGATACGGCCCGAGGCGGGAGCGGCCAAGTTGTAGGCGCGGGCAAGGCGCGTGATGGAGTCGAGCACCACCACGACGTCGCCACCCAGTTCCACGATGCGTTTGGCACGCTCGATCACGAGCTCTGCCACGCGAGTATGGTTATCGGCGGGCATGTCGAAGGTCGAGGCCACGACCTCGCCCTTAATGGAGCGCTGCATATCGGTGACCTCTTCGGGGCGCTCGTCGACGAGCAGGCAGATGAGGTGCACTTCGGGGTTGTTGATCGAGATAGACTGGCAAATCTTCTTGAGAATCGTGGTCTTGCCGGCCTTGGGCGGAGACACGATCAGGCCGCGCTGGCCCTTGCCGATCGGCGACACGATATCGATGGCGCGACCGGTGATGGAATCCTTGCCGTGCTCCATACGCAAAGGCTCATTGGGATAGACCGGGGTAAGATCGCCAAACTTGGGGCGGTTACGGGCCTGCTCGGGATCAAGGCCGTTGACGGTCGTGATCTTGGCAAGGCCGGCGCGCTTGTCGCCACCGCGCGAGGGACGAAGAGAGCCCTCGATCACATCACCCGTACGCAGGCGTGCGGAGCGGATGAGATATGCGGGAACAAAGGCGTCGTCGCTGGACTTCATGTAGCCGTGGGCATGGATGATGCCGGAGCTGTCCGGACGAATCTGCAGGATGCCCTTGATGTCGCGGAAGCCCTCGGCCTTCGCGGCGGTGACGTAGATTTCCTCGACGAGCTCGGCTTTCTTCTTGCCGGTCGTCTCGATCTCGAACTCCTTGGCCTTCTCGCGCAGTTCGGCGACCTTCATGGCAGCGAGCTCCTCGCGCGAAAGCGTGGGCTCGGTGGGAGCGGCATTACGCTCCTTGTTGCGTTGCTTGCGATCGCGCTGGCGGTTGCGACGGTCGTTGTTGCGCTCGTCCTTGCGCTCGTTGCGCTCCTCGTTGCGCTTGTGCTGGCGACGGTTGGGGCGAGCGCCGTCTTCGCCCTCGGCGTGGGCGGCACCATCGGTTGCGGCGGTGTCAACATTGGCCGCAGCGGCGTCATTGGCCTCGGCGCCAGAATCAACCTGCGCTTCGACATCAGCCTGCCGCTCGGCGGCCTTGGCCTTAACGGACTTCTTGCGACCGCGCTTGGGCTTCTCGGATGCAGGCTGTTCGACGTCCTGGGGCTCGACGGCATCAGTCGATGCATCGGCGGTCGTCTCGGCGGAATCCTCGGACGCACCCTTCTTGGCAGCCTTAGCCTTGGACGTGCGCTTAGCAGCAGTGCGACGGCTGCGACCGGGACGGACGTCGGCGGGCTCGGCATCGGCAGAAACGGCCTCGGAAGTCGTAGCATCCTGGACGGGTACATCGGCAGCAGTTGAGGACTTGGCGGTCACCGCAGCATCCCGAGCGGCGGCGGCTGCGGCTGCGGCCTTCTCGGCCTCGACAAAGGCCTTGGGCTTGCGACCGCGACGGTGCGGGCGCAAAGCCGGATCGACAACGGGAACTTCGTTGGCCTCGACAGGCGCAGCGGGCTCAACAGGCGATGTGCCCTCCCCTGCCGCGGAACGGACCGAAGCCTCAGTGAGCTCGGGGGTTACCTGATCGGCAACCTGCTCGGCCTTAGCAACCGTGCGACGGCGTGTGCGCGGTGCCGGCTTCTCGGTCGGCTGGTCGGCGGCAGGCGTCTCGGGCACAGACGGAGCTGCAAGCTCGGTCAGAGCCGCGGCCTCACGCTCGGCAGCACGACGGCGGGCGCGCACCACCTGGGCCTCGCTAATCTGCGCCAACGCACGTGCCTGCGCGACCTCATCGGAAATCGGCGCCGAGGAGTCAGCTGCAACGGTGCGCTTGGCGCGCGTCGTGCGCGTGGTACGGCGCTTGGGCTTGGTGACCTCCTCGCCGTCAGCGGCAGGCTTGGTCGTGCGGCGCGTACGCTTGGGCTTTGCCGGAGCAGCCTCCTCACCAGTTGCAGGCACGGCCTTCTCAGCCGTTGCAGCCTTAGGCGTCTCAGGAGTCGAGGTTTGCGCGGGCGCCGCGACCTGGTCCGACACAACCGGTGCAGCGGGAGCGGCTTGCGTCGTCGTTATTTCGTTTTCTTGCTGTTGATCAGACACAGTGTTTGCTCAACTTTCTTTTCAAGCCCTGTGATCACATGCTCCCTGCATAAACCTTCAGGGCGGCTAAACAGTCTAGTTCCGTTCAAAACGACGGACATCATTGATCTGTATCGAGATGATTGCGTCAACTACGCAGCGTTAGTTTAACACAACCGCCGTCACCTGCAACTTAGTCATCGGGGACGTTCATAAACGACTAGTCAAAAGGGACACTCTTTGGTTTACCACTCACAAATCTGACTGCCTCCGCCAAAACTATGGCGGTTTACTACGATGAATCGCTCAACCGCGACCACTCCGAAACTTGTTGAACTAAAACCGCAGGTAGATGCCTTGCACTTTTTAGCGAAAAGCCGGCGTGGTTGGAATTCCTCAATTCATCGTAGTAAACCGGCATAGTTTCGTATTTCCAGCAGTTCAAAATTTGTCAATACGTCGGCATTTGCGAAAAAAGCCCGACCTCCGTGGGAGATCGGGCTTATAGGGCTCAGTTAAAGCAAACCTACACGGTCAAATGACCCGTAGCTTACATCTGCTCGGGCGCGGAAACGCCAACGAGGGTGAGCACCAGGGCGAGCGTCACACGGACGGCATCACAAGCGGCCAGACGGGCACGCGAAAGCTCGGGGTCGACGGGACGACCCTCGCTCGGCAGCACCTGGCAGGCAGCGTAGAAGCTGTGGAAGTCACCGGCGAGTTCCTCGGCAAAGTGGGTCAGACGGAACGGAGCGCGATCGCGAGCGCAGCTGGCGATCAGGTCGGTGAGCTCGTTGAGCTTGCGCGAAAGGGCGAGCTCGGTCGGGTCGGTCAGCAGCGAGTAATCGACGTTCTCACCGATGGCCTTGGCGGCAACGGCCTTCATGCCCATCTCGTCGGCCTGCTCGGGCGTAACGTCGGCGGCACGGCGCAGGATGGAGCATACGCGGGCGTGAGCATACTGCACGTAATAGACCGGGTTGGAGTTGTCGCGCTTCTTGACGGCCTCGATGTCGAAGTCGACCATCTGGTTGGAGCTCTTGGAGATGAGCGTGTAGCGAGCGGCATCGGAGCCGACCTCGTCGACGAGCTCCTGCAGGGTCACCATGGTGCCCTTGCGCTTGGACATACGGACGGGCTTGCCGTTACGCAGCAGGTTGACGAGCTGGCCCAGCAGAACCTCAAACTTGCCGGGATAGCCGAGAGCGTCGCAGACGCAGCGGACGCGCTCGATGTAGCCGTGGTGGTCGGCACCCCAAATGTCGATGACGTGGTCGACGCGCTGGAACTTGTCCCAATGATAGGCAACGTCGGAGGCGAAGTAGGTGTACTCGCCATCGGACTTGATCAGGACGCGGTCTTTGTCGTCTCCCAGGTCGGTGGAACGGAACCACAGGGCGCCGTCCTTGGTGTAGAGGTAGCCCATCTTGTCGAGCTTCTCAAAAGCGCGGTCGACGGCGGAGGTGCCGGCGGTCTCGCCCTCGGTGTCCTTCACGTACAGCGAGCGCTCGGAGTACCAACGGTCGAAGTCGCAGTTGACGGCGTGGCAGAGGTCGCGCATGTTGTCGACCATCTTTACATAGCCGCGCTCGCGGAAGCTCTCCATGCGCTCCTGAGGATCGGCGTTGACCCACTTATCGCCGTCGGTGCGCCAGAACTCGGCGGCCTCGTCGATGATGTAGTCGCCGCCGTAGGAGTCCTTGCCCAGAGTCTCGGCAAAGTTGTCCTGATACGGATGGGTCTCGGGGTGCTCGTCGTTCTCGTCGGCAACAAAGGCGTCGCGGTCGGCGATCAGCAGCTTGTGAGCCTCGTCGATATCCACGCCCTGCTTGGCGATGATGTCGGCAAGCTGCATATAGCGCGTGCTGATGGAGTTACCGAAGGTGTTCATCTGAGAGCCGTGGTCGTTGATGTAGAACTCACGCTGGATGTCGTAACCGGCGTGGTCCATAACACGGCAGAGCGAGTCGCCCAGCGCGGCCCAGCGGCCGTGGCCGATGTGCATGGGGCCGACAGGGTTAGCGGAAACGAACTCGACCTGGGTCTTCAGGCCACCACCGACGTTGGACTTAGCGAAGTCCATGCCCTTCTCGCGAGCCTCGCCAAAGATGGCATTCTTGACGGCAACGGAGAGGTAGAAGTTGATGAAGCCGGGGCCTGCGATTTCGACCTTCTCGATCGCGGGGTCCTCGGGCATATGGGCAACGACGGCCTCGGCGATCTTGCGCGGGGCGCAGTGGGCCAGCTTGGCGGACTTCAGGGCCATGGTGGAGGTCCACTCGCCATGAGAAGTGTCAGCCGGTCGCTCGATAGCGCAATCGTCAAGTTCAAATGCGGAAAGGTCGCCGGCCTCCTGGGCCGCAGCAAGCGCAGCGCGTACCAGCTCTTCAATCTTCTCGGGCATAGATCCTCCTTGTGTTAAAGCCCCCGAGCTCTTGGTCACTCGTAGGGCAAAAGCCAGAGTTTGTAGCACTCTATCACAAGCGACGGGCACTATCGCAGGGTAAAGCCAATCGAAATTGCATATGCACAAAATTGACTACAGCTTGTATGGAGTCTCTCAAAGATGCCGGTCTGCCTGCAGATTATGCACGCGCTGAAAATGCATAAAGGTGTGAATGAGCTGTGTCTTTTATCGAATACTCTTACCTATCGGAGTTGTGTGCTTTTCCTGCATAAAGTAAGGGTTTCCGCACGTCAGCGTGGTATTCTAGACATACGCAAATTCGTATAAGTTGGAGGTAGCATGTTCTCAATCGGTCAACACGTCATTCATCCGGGTCAGGGAGTCTGCACCGTCGTCGGTTTTAGGGACGACACGCCGCAGCCCATGCTGTTGCTCGAGACCAAGCAGGGACATGCGCAGACGATCCTCATGTACCCCGTGGCGCAGGCCGATCGTTTGCATGCCGCCATCTCCCAGCAAGATGCCGAGCACCTGCTGAGCCACTATGACGAGCTGGAGTGCGACACCTTTACCGAGCGTAACAGCTCGCTTGAGGAGACGCACTTTAAGCAGCAGCTCAAGCTGGGCGCGCCCGAGACGGTCCGCGTGGCAAAGACCATGATGCACCGCATTCGCCAGGCCGAGGAAGCTGATAAAAAGCCCAGCTCCTACTACATGCGCGTACTTAAGGAGGCCAAGCGCCGCTCCATAGAGGAGTTCGCCGTGGCCCTGGGCGTCACCGAAGAGGACGCCGAAGCCCGCCTAGCCCAAGCCGCCCTCAACTAACCTGCCAAAAAGGGACAGGTTTATTTTGGCAGGTTTTATCTGGCCAAACGTCGATGAACAATTAGTAAATGGCCGGGCGCTCCGTTTTATTTTGAGCGCCCGGCCATTTTTCTATCTACGTAGAAATGCGTGAAGCCCATTTGCGACGTCTTCACACAAGAACAATCCAGCTCGACGCTGGCAACGTCCGCATCCGCATCGAGGGCTCTCACCCCGCTCAATTACCATTAAAAAGCATCAATTTGAAAACGCAATAACATTTCGGCAGGTAGCAGCTATAGTCGGTGAACTGAATCTCGACAACCAATACCTCCCAATAAGGTATCTTCAGCCCATCCGAGCTAAAAGGAGGGGCCATGCCGAGAAAACCTCGTTCAAAGTCACCGACTGGTTTTTTCCACGTCACATTGCGCGGGAACGGAGGGCAATTGCTGTTTGACGGTGACGAGGACCGAATCGCCTTGCTTCAAATCCTCGATGCGATCCTCCCCAAACACAATATTGAGCTTATCGCTTGGTGCCTTATGGGAAATCACATTCATCTGCTCGTCGACGATCCGGACGACCGCAAGAGCGACGCGATGCACGCGATAGCCGTATCGTATGCGGGCAGGTACAATGCACGCGCGGGTCATATCGGCCACGTATTTCAGGAGCGCTTCTGGGATTCGCCGATTAAATCGGAGGAGTATCTGCTCGAAGCAATTCGATATATTCATTTGAATCCTCAAAAAGCAGGACTGGCGACATATGACGACTATCCATGGAGCAGCCATCGTGAGTACCTAATGGGAGCAAGGTCTCGGCCGCATGTCACCGGGGACGTTGTCGACGCACTTTTTCCGACGCCGCGCTCATATCTCAAGTTCATGAAAAGTGTACCCACGCTGCCCTATCGTCCGAGCGCAACGGCAAAAGTGCGAGAGGAAGATCTAAGTGAATTTGGTGCGGCAGTCGTGCAAAACGTCGCGGGATGTGCGCCCACAGAACTCAAATCCATCTCCAAGGCACTTCGTAACGAAGCGATACTGGCCCTTCGAAAAGAAGGGCTGACGATCAAACAGGTTCAGTTATTAACCGGGTTGGGAACGTGGATTATAAAGAATGCCGCATAGTCACCTGCCGGCAACGACAGAATAGTCCCGAGGCATCACAAGAAAACGGAAACGCCTCCGCAGCTAAGAACTACAACGGAGGCGTTTCCGCAGATAAAACATGCCAAAATAAACCTGTCCCTTTTTGGCAGGTTAGGCCTGGAAGGTGTCGCGGTCGGGCGCAAAGGACTGCATGGCCGCGATGGTGCGGTCAAAGAGCTCGGGGAGCTCCCAGCCCAGCATCTCGGCGCCCTGCGAAATCACGTCGCGCGAGCAGCCGGCGGCAAAGCGTTTGTCCTTGAACTTCTTCTTGAGCGACTTGGTCGTAAAGTCCATGACACTCTTGCTTGGGCGCATGATGACGGCGGCACCGATCAAGCCGGTGAGCTCGTCGCAGGCAAACAGAATCTTCTCCATCTGCAGTTCGGGCTTAGGCAGTGAAGCATTGAAATCGGACGTGTGCGTCTGGATAGCGCGGATGAGCTCGGGCGATGCGCCCTCGCCTTCAAGGATCTCGGCCGCATAGATGGTGTGGTTCATGGGGTCGTCCTCATGCTCCTCCCAATCCAAGTCGTGCAGCAGGCCGACGATGCCCCAGAACTCCTCGTTCTCGGGGTCGAACTCGCGCGCAAAATAGCGCATGGTGCCCTCGACGGTCTCACCGTGGGTGATGTGGAACGGGTCCTTGTTGTGCTCGTTGAGCAGTTCGAACGCGCGGTCGCGGGTGATTCCGGCGGAAAGCGTCTGGGACATGGCAATACCTCCTGGTGATTCGGTGCTAGGACACGGTGTCACTATCGTATATCGCCGCGGCTCAAGCCGAAAGGCAGAAAAGGTTTGAGGAGAAAAAAGCCGGGCGAACGTGTGCCCGGCAAAACCGCAGATAAAACCTGCCAAAATAAACCTGTCCCTTTTTGGTAGGTTTAGGGACGGACCTGGCCGGTGCCGCGGAGCTTGTATTTGTAGGTGGTGAGGGCCTCGGCGGCAAAGGGTCCGCGGGCGTGGAGCTTTTGGGTCGAGATGCCAATCTCGGCGCCCAGGCCAAACTCGCCGCCGTCGGTGAAGCGCGTGCTGGCGTTGGCATACACGGCCGAGGCATCGACCGCATCCAGGAAGCGCTCGCAGGCATCCACGTCCTCGGCGATGATGGCCTCGGAATGCATGGTGCCATAGCGGTTGATGTGCGCGATGGCCTCGTCCTCGTTTGCCACGACCTTCACGCTCATCTCGAGCGCCAGGTACTCGCGGCCCCAGTCCTCCTCAGTCGCGACGACGTAGTCATCGCCCTCCACAAAGCCGGCGCCGGCGCATGCGGCGCACGTGGCCTCGTCGCCGTGAATGAGTACGCCGTGGTCATGCAGCACGGCAACGACAGCGGGCAAGAACGTATCGGCCACAGCACGGTCGACCAGCAACGACTCGGCGGCATTGCACACGCCCACGCGCTGCGTCTTAGCGTTGACGATAATATTGAGCGCTTTATCGAAGTCGGCGGATTCATGCACGTAGATGTGGCAGTTACCCGTGCCCGTCTCGATCACCGGCACAAGCGACTCGCGCACGCAGCGCCGGATCAGGCCTGCACCGCCGCGCGGAATGAGCACATCGACGATGCCGCGGAACTTCATGAGCTCGCCGGTTGCCTCGCGGTCGGTAGACTCGATCATCGAGACGGCCTCGCGCGGGAAGCCCTTGGCCTCGAGCGCATCGGCCAGCAGCTCGGCGATCATGGCACACGAGTGATAGGCCAGCGAACCACCGCGCAGAATGCAGGCGTTGCCGGTGCGGATGCAGATGCCCGCGGCGTCGGCCGTCACGTTGGGGCGCGCCTCGTACACCATGGCGACAAGGCCCAACGGCACGCTCACACGGGTGAGGTCCACGCCGCTTGCGAGCACGCGGTGATCGAGCACGCGGCCCACGGGATCGGGCAGCTCGGCAAGCTTCTCCAGACCGGTGGCCATGCCCTCAACGCGCTCGGGCGTCAGCAGCAGACGGTCGAGGAGCCCCGCCGAGGTCCCCGCATCGCGCGCGGCGGACATATCGAGCTCGTTGGCGGCGACGATGGAGTCGACACCGTTGCGCAGTGCTACGGCCATGGCGCGCACGGCCTCCTGGCGCTGCTCGTCGCTCGCCGTGGCAAGCGAGGCCGACGCTGCCTTGGCGGCAACGGCAAGATCGTGGACATACGTGGCTATATCGACCGACATGGGCGGCCCTTTCTCCTAGAAGTTTGCAACCATGGTAGCCGATTTGCGCATGGCCTCGCCCGCGGCGGTAGAATTGGTCAACCCGAAACACCGCAACGAACGGAAGACTCACATGGCCCTCATCACTTCGTACCACGTCCCCGGCCTGTATGTCGAGGACCACAGCATCGATGTCCCCCTCGACTGGCGCGGCCTGGAGCCGATGCTCCTGGCCGTCGGCAGCACCATGCGCCGCGGCGCCATGCCGGCACCAATCGCCGGCGCGCCCGAGAGCATCAAGCTCTTCTACCGCGTGGTTTGCGCGCCCGACCGCATCAACGACGATCTGCCGCTGCTCCTGTTTTTGCAGGGCGGCCCCGGCGGCGAGAGCCCGCGTCCGCTGTCGCCCACAAGCGATGGCTGGATCGAGGAGGCCGTCAAGCACTTCCGCGTGGTCCTTCCCGACCAGCGCGGCACCGGACGCAGTAGCTGCGTGGACGGACGCACCATCGCGGCGCTAGGTGATCGCGCCGAGGCAGCAGGCGCCAATGCCGCCCGCTCGCAGGCGGACTTCCTCAAGCGTCACCTCGCCAGCTCAATCGTGCGCGATTTTGAGTATCTGCGCCTGGTGGGCTTTGGGGGCAAGCCCTGGGTCACACTCGGGCAGAGCTACGGCGGCTTTTTGACGTTGAGCTATCTGTCGCTCTTCCCCGAGGGCGTGGCGGCAAGCTTTACCTGTGGTGGCATTCCGCACGTGCCGGCGAGCGCCAGCGAGGTCTACGCGCACACCTTCCCACGCATGGCCGCCAAGACGCAGCAGTATTACGACCGCTACCCCGCCGATGTCGAGCGCGTGGCAGCCCTGGCCGATGCG
Source organism: uncultured Collinsella sp. (assembly GCA_905194675.1). Lineage (GTDB taxonomy): Bacteria > Actinomycetota > Coriobacteriia > Coriobacteriales > Coriobacteriaceae > Collinsella. The sequence continues at coordinate 21,164 of CAJJTG010000006.1, forward strand.
CTCGAGGCTCAGAAGCCCGTGCTGCCCGACGGCTCGCCGATGACGGTCGAGCGCCTGCAGCTCATGGGCAGCGACTTCGGCATGAAGCCGAGCTTTGAGCGCATGCATTGGATTATCGATCACGCTTTTGTTGGCGGCGACGGCACGCTGACCTGCGGCGCCTCGGTATCTGACAGCTTTTTGATGCGCGCCTTCGAGCGCACCAACACGCGCACGAATCCGCTGTACTGGACGCTTCAGGAGTTCATCTACGCCGACGGCGACACCATGCCCATTCGCTGGGCCGCGGCAGAAGAGAAGGCACACCGTGCCGAGTTCGACACGCTTGCGCGCCCGCTCATGTTTACCGGCGAGGCCATGTTCCCGTGGATGTTTGAGCAGATGCCCGAGCTCAAGCCCTTCAAGCCGGCGATGGATCTGCTGATGGAAGACACCAGCTGGGACAAGATCTACGACCCGCAGCGCCTGGCGTGCAACGAGGTGCCCCTGCAGGCCGCGGTGTATTTCGACGACATGTACGTCGATTCGGGCCTGCAGCTCGATACGCTCAGCCGTGTGGGCAACTCGCATGCCTGGGTGACCAACGAGTTCGAGCACGACGGTCTGCACGGCAGCGTGGTGTTCAAGCACCTCTTCGACGAAGCCCTCAACCGAGGAGACCTGCGCCAAATCTTCTAGCAAAGGAGTGTCCCCAAGTGCCGAATAAGTGTCGTCAACGACGATGCCACAGGTAGAGGACAGAAAGCGAAAACGCCTCTAAGCGAGTGGCTTTAAATCGTAGGTCGAACAAAAGAAGCGAGCGCCGCCCAGAGCGAACAAGTTGGCATGAAAAAGGCGAGGCATAGACCTGATGGTCATGCCTCGCCTTTTGAATGACAAATTGTCGCTCTGGGCGGCGCGCAGCGTCGACCCGTTATGCGAAGACGATTAGATTGTCCCTGTGTATCGCCGGCTTCTCGGCCAGGTTAGCGAGCAGGCGGTTGCTGGCGATCTGGTCCTGGCGGCGGCCGGCGGCAAGTTCCAGCACGTCCGAATCGGCCTCGGCGATACCGCGGGCGACGACCATACCGCTCGGATCGCACACATCGAGCACATCGCCCTCGGCAAACTGGCCATCGACCTCGCGAATACCCACTGCAAGCAGGGAAGATCCACGGCTGACCAGCGCCTTCGCAGCACCATCATCGACCGTCACCGAGCCATGCGCCTTGTCGCCCAGCGCGATCCACAGCTTGCGGGGCGCGATGTCCAGGCGCTCAGCCGGCGGATCGAACAACGTACCCACGCTCTCGCCGCGGGCCAGACGCACGAGCGCATCGGGCTCCTCGCCCGAGCAAATCACGCTTTGAATGCCCGCCGTCATCAGAATGCGGCTCGCGCGAATCTTTGTGATCATGCCGCCCGTGCCCACCGAAGTCGAAGAATCGCCCGCCGAGGCGATGATCTTGGCATCGATCTTATGCACGACCGGGACGAACTCGGCCGTGGGGTCCTCGTGCGGATTGGCGGTATAGAGGCCATCGATGTCCGAGAGCGTCACGCACAGATCGGCAGAAACCAGGCAGCTCACAAGCGCCGCCAGCGTGTCGTTGTCGCCGAACTTGATCTCATCGACGGTAACGGTGTCGTTCTCGTTGACGACCGGCACCACGCCCAGCTCCACCAGGCGCAGCAGGGCGTCGCGCGCGTGCAGGTAGGACGTGCGGCGCGCCGTGTCGTGACGCGTGAGCAGGACGAGAGAGGTGAGCAGGTCGCGCGCATGGAACTCCTCGTCGTAGGCCGACGAGATGATGCACTGACCGGCCGAGGCGCAGGCCTGCAGGCTCGGCAGGTCACCGACCGGCTTGCGGTCGAAGCCCAGCACGGGATAGCCGCAGACAATGGCACCCGAGCTCACCACGACCAGGCGCCAGCCAAGCTCGCGCAGCGCTGCGGCCTGGTCGGCAAGCCCGCCGATAAAGGCGCGGTTGACCTTGCCGTCGGCGCCCACCACCGTGGACGAACCGATCTTTACCACCATCGTTTTATAAGAAGTCGTCATACGTCAAACCAATCGAATGTCGAGCGTTCGGGCGAGCTGGGGCAGTCGGGGCGCCTAGTGCGGGACGGACGAAAATGATCCGTTTTCCTCCGTCCCCTTCGGATCATTTTGCCCAGGGGAAGGCCGAAGCCGCAGCCATGTTCTTGCGCACGAGCTCGTCGCGCACCTGAGCCAGGCCCTGCTCCATGCCCACCACATAGGTCTGCGGGTACAGGAAGCGCTTGAAAGCTGCGTCCAGATGATCGAGCGCCCAAGCACAGCGCTCGCGCGCGTCCTGGATGCTCTCACGCGGAGCCACCGCACTGCCATCGCGCACGATCGGCACCAGCAGCTCGCGATACTCAAGTTCGGACACGTCGGTCACCAGGGCGGCATCATTCACGGCCACGAGGGTATTGCCGCGCGCGGCGCCCTCCCCCGCCAGATGGTCCTCGTCGTAGATCATGTCGCAGACCGGGCCGCCAAAGCCGTCGTAATAACGGCGCACACGTTGCACGCCCGGGATCGTGCGCTTGTAGGGCTGCTCGGAGAGCTTGACCACCGGCGTCCATGGATCTGCCTCGCTCGCACGGCGGGCGGAAAGCTTGTACACGCCGCCCAGCGCCGGCTGGTCATAGCAGGTCGCAAGCTTGGTACCCACGCCAAAGCTGTCGATGGGCGCGCCCTGGTCGAGCAGCGACTGAATCGTGTACTCATCCAGATCGTTGGAAACCGAAATCCCCACATAGGGCAGGCCCTCGGCATCAAAACGGCCGCGAACATACTTGGAGAGCTTGGCGAGGTCGCCGGAGTCGATGCGAATGGCCGACAGACGCTCGCCCACCGCCTCCATCTCCTTGGCAACCGTAATGGCATGCTCGCAGCCCTCGCGCACGTCATAGGTGTCGATAAGCAGCGTACAGTTCTTGGGACTCGACTTGGCAAAGGCGCGGAAGGCCTCGAGCTCGGAATCGAAGCTCATCACCCAGCTGTGCGCATGCGTGCCAAAGACGGGAATACCGTAGCGGCGGCCGGCGAGCACATTGGACGTAGAGGAGCAGCCGGCAACGTAGCTCGCGCGCGCAACGGCCAGGCCGCCATCGGGACCCTGGGCTCGGCGCAGGCCAAACTCCGCCACGGGGCGACCGTCGGCGGCGAGCACCACGCGCGCCGTCTTGGTGGCGACAAGCGTCTGGAACCCGACGATGTTGAGCAACGCCGTCTCGAGCAGCTGGCATTCCAGCGCGGGACCGGTGACGCGCACCATGGGCTCGCGCGGAAAGACGAGCTCGCCCTCGGGCACGGCGTCGATGTTTACATGCGCACGAAAATCGCGCAGGTAGTCGAGGAATCCAGGCTTGAACATCGCGCCGCCGGCAGGGGCCTGGAGCGAGGCGAGGTAGTCGATGTCCTCGGGCGTAAAGCGCAGATTCTCGACCAGCTCGGGCAGCTCGGCGGTGCCGCACATGACGGCATAGGCGCTGCCAAAGGGATGGTCGCGGTAAAACGCGGTAAAACAACCTTGCTCATTGGCCTTGCCGCTCTCCCACAGGCCCTGGGCCATAGTGAGCTCGTACAGATCGGTGAGCATTGCGATGTCGGTGGGATGAGAGATATCGGTCAAAGCCATGGGGCGACCTTTCGGATGCGTTGTGCAGAGGTTGAGGGTTGGAGAAGGGCAGAGTGTTCGGGCATGACACCCGGCGCGAATCGGCTAGAGCAGGCCCATGCTGGTCAGGATCGTGTAGCCCATAAAGATGACAAACGCGATGAGGGCAAGGACAATGATGATTTTTTGAGCCGGCGCCATGCCAGGGATCTCGTTCTCGCCCGTAGGCTCCTTGGAGGTAACCATGCGCTGGGCAAAGCTCATCTCGTCACGGCTCGGTTTGGGCTCGACGGGCTTGGGACGAGTGGCCCTTTTAGGCTGAGGTTTGGGTGCGGTGGGCGCGGGCTTCGCGGCAGCCTCCTCGGCCTTCGCACGCTCGGCACGCAGGGCGGCCAGCTCCTCACGCTCGCGGCGTGCCTCTTCCTGGGCCTCGCGACGAGCTTTCTCGGCGCGGAGCTCTTCCAACTCGGCGCGTTCCTCGGCAGACAGTGGTTGGGACTCAAGCTCGGCCATGGTACAGCCCTTTCTTTTAAAAAAAGCCGCCGACGCAATGTCAGCGGCTTATCAAATCCAAGGGTGGAGACGAAGGGAGTCGAACCCTCGGCCTCTGCCATGCGACGGCAGCGCTCTCCCAACTGAGCTACGTCCCCAGGACAAGTTGATATTTTACCTACGGCTCGCCAACTGTCAACGCCCAATACCCAGTCTTTTTGGGACGGGGCTGTTTTAGCTACCCCGACAGACAACGCGAACGGTTTGGTCGAACAGCGGCAGGGGTAGCTAAAACAGCCCCGTCCCAAAAAGACTACTCAAAGAGCCTCGTCCCAGATTAGCTGGTTTGAGCACTAGTAAGAACACCGGTGGTATCGAACGCCGGGGTGAAGCTCTCGTCTACCGCGCCGCCCTCTTGCCAAAACATCGTCGTAAAGCCCAGGTCGTCGGCATGGTCGAGCACCTGCTCGTACTCCTCGCGCGTCACGGCGCGCGCCAGATCGCCGCCCTGCTCGCGCATGAGCGCATTGGGCGTGTACTGGTTCATGACCGAGATCGGCACGTCGCCCACCGTCTGCCACACCAGGTCTAACACGCGGCACGAGTCATCCGCATGCCCCGGCAGCACCAGGTGGCGCACGATTATGCCGCGCCTCATGAGCCCGTCCTTGTCTACCAGCTCTCCCCCGCGGCGCTCAATCTCGCGCGCCATCTGGGCCAGACCCGACACGGCCACGCGCGGATAGTCCTTAATATGAGAAAGCGACTGCGCAAGCCCGGCATCGGCATATTTAAAATCGGTGAGCCACACATCGACCAGGTCGCCCAGCGCCGCCACGGCACTCGCGCGCTCGTAACCACTCGTGTTGTAGACGATCGGGATGACCAGCCCGCGCGTCCGTGCCGCGGCAATCGCGGCAGGCAACAGATGCGCATAGTGCGTCGCCGTCACCAAATTGATGTTGTTGGCACCCTGGTCCTGCAGTTCCAGCATAATTTCGACCAGGCGCTCAGGCGAAATCTCAAGGCCAAAATTGCCGGTCGAGATCTCGTGGTTCTGGCAGTAGATACATTTGAGCGAACAGCCGCTAAAGAAAATCGTACCCGAGCCGGCCTCGCCCGAAATAGGCGGCTCCTCCCACATATGGAGCGCCGCGCGGGCGACCTTAAGCGTGTCGTCGGCGCCGCACACGCCACGCGCGCCCTCGTCGCGCGCCGCACCGCAACGGCGCGGACACAAATGGCAGACGGGCGAAAAAAGTTCGGTCAACGACGTCGGCATAAAAACATGCTCCAAAACAATGATTCAGCAGCTCAAACGCAAAAGGACCAGCCGTACAGACGGCTCGAGCCTAAAGGTGCCGTAATCGTCCGACACGATTTTTGTAATGTCAAGACTGGAATCGATAAAGTGCCGCTTTATGATGTAGGTATTCCGCCCCCCGCGGAGCAACTGGGTGAACCGTCGCGTTTATTTAGGGAGCCCACACAGTCGTACTCAGTACAGGTATCCTTCGTTGTTAAGGACGCTGGAACAGTCGATGAGGGCACCCACCTGTTTTAGGTGGGTTCATTTTCGTAACGTGGGGGGTGGTTTTCTTTTGCCGAAATTCACCATTACAGTCCACATGGATCCCCGCCGGCATCCCGACAAGCCATCGACAACATCCCAATATCTGGTAAGCGCGTGATTATCGCTGCGTGCAATTCCATGCACCCCCCTTGGTCGAGTATCATGATTCGGCTATGCCCTTTGCGCATGGCGTTCTTCTGACCTTTCCCTTCGACGCTTGGCGGTTTTTAGATTCATGGCTTCATCCCCGAGCTACATACCGTACCTATGCGTGGCAGCGGCGGCCTTTATCACGACCTTCCTCACGGTGCCCCTGGTCAAGCGCCTGGCAATTAAGCTCGACGCCGTCGACTATCCTTCTAAGCGCCGCATCAACACCAAGCCCATCCCGCGTTTGGGCGGAACGGCGGTGTTTTTGGGCCTGGTCGTTGCCTGCATTGTGCAAATCCTAGGCACCTGGCACCTAGGCTGGCCGCCCGTCCTGGTGCCGCACCCGCGCCTTCACATTAGTTATCCCATGCTGGCCCTCTCCTTTACCGTCATCTTTGCGACCGGCGCTATCGACGACGTCATCCAGCTCAAGCCCAAGCAAAAGCTGGCCGGACAGGTCCTCGCTGCGCTCATCGCCTGCGTGGGCGGCCTGCGCATCGGCGTCATCGTCAACCCGTTTGCCCCCGGCGAGATCATGCTCGGATGGCTCGCCTACCCCATCACCGTGATCTATCTGGTGGCATTCACCAACATCATTAACCTCATCGACGGCCTCGACGGCTTGGCCACGGGCATCTGCGGCATCGCGTCGTTCACCATGTTTTCGATGGCCGTTCTCTCGGGCCGCATCGACGCCGCCGCGCTCTCCATTGCGCTCTTTGGCGCCTGCCTGGCCTTTTTGCGATACAACTTCAACCCCGCAAGCATCTTCTTGGGCGACTCGGGGTCGCTGCTTCTGGGCTTTGCGCTGGGCTCCATCTCGCTGCTCAACGTGAGCCGCACCGCCGCGCTCACCTCGCTTATCATCCCGCTCATCGTTGCCGGCGTGCCCATCATCGACACGTTTAGCGCCATCGTGCGCCGCAAGCGCGCCCACATTAGCATCGGGCAGGCCGACAAGGGCCACATCCACCACCGCCTGATCCAAGAGGGCTACAACCAAAAGCAGGCAGTGCTCCTCATCTACGCCTGGTGCATCATGCTTTCGGCCGGCGCCGCCGCGATTAACCAGGTCGAGGTGCCCATGCGCGTGCTCATCTTTACCGTACTCGCCATTGGCTCGGCGGCCTTTGCCAAGCACCTGCACCTGTTTGAGCCCGTGCTGCGCCACCATTACAACAAGCGCACGCACGAGGACGAGCTCGTCACCCCCGACGATCCCGCCTTTAAGCAGGAGGAGCAGGCGGCAGAAGAACGCAAGGAGGAGCGCCACCACAGGCGCTAGGGTAAGCTGCCGAGGATGCGCCCAGGCGCCGCCGGCCAAACGCGCAACCACGCCGCGCCCATCGCACATGCCGCCGCTCTCCCGCCCCTCGCCTACTTACGACCCGCCCCTCCAATAAACGCGTTATCATCTTGACCCATGAACATACGTTAGGAGCAATCATGCCAAACGAGAACAGCTACGAAGTCGCGCTGCAAAAGAGCAACGCCATTCGCGAGGGCCTGGCCAAAACGCCCGAAAAGTTCACCATGCTCACCGGCGACCGCCCCACCGGCCGTCTGCACCTGGGCCACTACTTCGGCACCCTCAAGGGCCGTGTTGAGCTGCAGAACATGGGCGCCAAGACCAACGTGCTCATCGCCGACTACCAGGTCATCACCGACCGCGACACGACCGAGCACATCCAGGACAACGTGTACAACATGGTCATGGACTACCTTGCCTGCGGCATCGACCCCGACAAGACCATGATCTACGCGCACTCCGCCGTGCCCGCAGCCAACCAGCTCATGCTGCCGTTCCTGTCGCTGGTTTCCGAGGCCGAACTGGCGCGCAACCCAACGGTCAAGGCCGAGATGGAGGCCTCGGGCCACGAGCTCACCGGCCTTCTGCTCACCTATCCGGTGCATCAGGCCTGCGACATCCTGTTCTGCAAGGGCAATGTGGTGCCCGTCGGTCGCGACCAGCTGCCGCACATCGAGCTCACCCGCACCATCGCCCGCCGCTTTAACAACCGCTACGGCAAGGTGTTCCCCGAGGTCGACGCACTGCTGTCCGAGACCCCGCTGCTGCCGGGCCTGGACGGGCGCAAGATGAGCAAGAGCTACGGTAACGCCATCAACATCTCGATGACCGCCGAGGAGACGGCCAAGCGCATCAAGAAGAGCCAGACCGACTCCGAGCGCATGATCACGTTCGATCCCGAGAACCGCCCCGGCGTGTCCGGTCTGCTTTCGACGGCCGCCATCTGCACCGGTCGTTCCGAGGTCGAGATTGCCGAGGAGATTGGCATGGGCGGCTCCGGCCAACTCAAGAAGTACGTGACCGAGGCCGTCAACGAGTACTTCGCGCCAATCCGCGAGCGTCGTCAGCGCTATGAGAACGATCTGGACTATGTGAAGGACGTCCTGCACGAGGGCAACCGTCGTGCCAACGAGATCGCCGAGCAGACCCTGGCCGAGGTTCAGGACGCCATGGGCATGGTGTACTAGACCGATCTGCTGGCTTGAGCTTTCGATTGCTATAGGGCGGGCGCTACGGCGTCCGCCTTTTTTTTGGAGCCGGACCGCTTCGGCTCCGCCCATCGCACTCCCCCGACAAACGGGAACAGGCCCGCTGGCAGTTAGTTGCCAGCGGGCCTGTTCCCGAAGTACACCGTTGAATCGCACAGAGGGGAGGAATGCGAATCAAACTCAACAGGGCAGGCTTTTTCATCGCCTATGGCCTGCTCCGTTGCTGAATACAATATAGTTCACCGTGGTTTACTTTCTGACGGCAAAATACGCCGTCACACCTTCTCCATAAGTTAACCCCGGTAAACTAAAACTACCACAAAGGGAACAGGCACCTTTGTGATAGTTTTGGCGCGAGCAAGCCGTTAAAGCCCGGCCGGCCAACGACAGGCGCCCAAGTCGACGTGCATGGAATCGGCAAATGTCACGCCCTCCCCCAGCAGAAGTTCGCGTTGAGCATCGGGGCCACCAAAGGCGAAGCCCTCGCAAATGCGGCCATCGGCAAACACCACGCGATGACAGGGAATCTGACCAGGGCGCGGATTGTCGTGAAGCGCGTAGCCCACGTACCGCGCACTCCGCGGACGACCGGCGAGCAGCGCCACCTGACCGTAGGTGGCGACCATCCCCTCGGGAATCTGCTCGACCACCTCGTACACCCGTTCAAAAAAGCCCTCAGACGCCATTGCTCGCTCCCTTCCATCCGGAATAGCATAAACCACCACAAAGGCGCCCGTCCCCTTTGTGGTGGTTTTGGCAGGTGGGCTAGTTAACGGGCTGGAAGAAGGCTACGGCTACGGCGCCGGGGCCTACATGGGTGCCGATGGTGGCGCCGATGGTGTGAACGGGCAGTTCGCCCTCGGTGTGGCCAGCCCACAGTGCCGCGCTGTCCTCGATATACTTCTTGAGCACCGCATCCGAAAGGCCCGTATAGCCGAGCGCCAGCGGCATGGAAAAGTCGATGCCGCCCGCCTTTTCGACCTTCTGGTTGAGCAGGTTACGTCCGTTCTTGGAACCGCGCGCCTTGCCCAGCTGCACGATCAGACCGTCCTCGGCAGCCACCACGGGCTTTACGTTGAGCAGCGTACCCACGGCACCGGCCGCAGCAGACAGGCGACCGCCGCGCACCAGGTACTCCAACGTCTCGAGCAGGCCGATGACGACCACGCGGTCGCGCACGGCCTCGACAGCCGCCGCAACCTGAGCCGCGCCCTGGCCCTCGTCCACCAGGCGCAGCGCATACTCGACCAGCACGCGCTCGCCCAAGGTCACGTTATTGCTGTCCACGACGAACATGTCGCCGCCCGGCGCCTCGGCAAGTGCCGTACGAGCACTCTGGTTGGTGCCCGAGAGCTTGGCGCCCACGGTAATAATCACGGCCTCATCGCCGGCCTCACGCGCTTCGGCAATCGCCTGCGAAAAGGCGTACGGGTTGACCTGACCGGTCTTGGGCAGCTCATCGCGCTCCACAAGCATCTCGTAAAAGCGCTGGTGATCGATGTCGACGCCATCCATATACACATCGGTGCCAAAGGTGACGGACAGCGGCAGAACACGCAGAGCGGGGTGCTCCGCCGGCGACATATCGCTTGCGGAATCGGTAATAATGCGGACGGACATAACGAATCCTTTCTTGCGCAGGTCTCGCGCAGGGAATTTTGACAGCAATGTCCCGGCACGGCGTACGCGCTCAAACGGGACGATGCAGTTCTTGGCTGAAAGCTAGCGCCAGCGCGGCTCTAGATCTCGCGCAGGGTGTTGAGGATCGTGCGCAGCGATGCATACATCTGCTCGCGCTGCTCCACGCCCATGGCCTTGCCGGTGGTATCGAGCACCTCGCGAATGATGCGATCGGCCTCGCTCATGCTCTCGCCGCCCAGGGCAGTCAGGCGCACCGGAGCACGATACTTGACGGCCGCATCACCCGAGTCGTCAACCTCGACGTAGCCGCCCTCCTCCAGATGTGCCAGTGTGCGCGAAACGGCGGCACGGGTAACGCCGGCCATGCGGGCGAGGTCGGCGCCAGTCAGGCCGTCCTTGCTGCGCTCAAGATAGTACAGGCACATAACGTCGGAGCCCTTGAGGCCCAGCCTTGCGCCTTCGGACGTCTTGATACGCTGGATCTCCTTGTAGAGCCCGCTGATCAGTCCGACAAAGTCCTCGAAACGTGTCTCGTCGTTCTGCTGCATGGGAGACGACCGCCTTTCGCTTGCATAATGCTTACGGGTAAACATCTTAGCCGCACAAGGTAACACCTGTACCCAAATATCCCATTTGTTAACCCATCAACATAAAAACCACCACAAAGGGGACAGGCACCTTTGTGGTGGTTTGGGGCATCGAGTTTGATCCGCAGACTTCGCTACAGCCCCACGCAAGGATTGTCGCGGGTCACAAGCGTTTTAACGACAACCGTCGCTCCCAGATAGCGCTCGAGCAGCTCGGCTAAGCGATCGATCGCGGCCTGGCAATCCCCCATCCGCTCGGGCTCCACGCACTCAATCGCCAGGAACGCATCGGCCGAATCATCGGACAGCGCCGTGCGAACGCCGTCGCGCCAGTTCCAGCAGCGGCACACGGCGCCCGCATCGTCGATGTAGGCGAGCTCGCCGGGCAGCGTCGGATCGTCCGCCTCCTCGCCAAGCGGCAAGAACGCATCGCCACCGTCGGTCACTTTCAAGCGAAGGTCTCCCTCGATCGCATGCAGATCCTCGCCTCCCACGGGCAACGCGAAGGTCAGCGACACCGTGTTGTAAATATCCACCGCAGGCGTAATGTGGCCCACCGGCTTGCCTTTGAGCACGCGTTTGAGCAAGTTCTCGATCGAGCAGCGCGCGCCTTTCTTGGTCTTGAACAGACGATAGGCCTCGCGCCATGCCTTGACCGGTGCGTTCTCGCTGATAGTGTCGCTGGTCAGATGACGCTCCACATCGATATTGGCGCGGTCGAGCAACGCCGCAATCGCATCCACGTCCTCTTGAGGAATCTGAGCCGTGGGCTTCATGCCCTCCACGACCACAACACCGACCGCTGCCTGCGGAAACAGCTCCCAGAATGAATCCTCGGCAATAAAGCTCTTCATACGCTCTCCCTTCATTGTGCGCGCCCGAGTGAGGGCGCCTAAACAAAAAGCGCCCTCACAGCGGCCACCTTCAAAGGCCTACGGTGCCGCCACAAGAGCGCTTACGCTGCCCCCATCCGGAGAAGGGGACGATATGTCAGGCGTATTGTAACCCGAGTCATCCACGCGAGCAAAACCACCACAAAGGTGCCTGTCCCCTTTGTGGTGGATATGGACTCACGGCGAAGCTAGTGGCGAAGTCCCAGCAGCCCGCGGCCGCGATGACGGGCGTCGGCGTGTACTTGAACGTGCGGGCCTGCGGCTTTGACGGACTCGGGCAGGTGCGAGTACTTCTTCTCGAAGTTCTCCTCGAACATCACCGCCAGGTTGTGCGCGGCCTCGTCGTAGCGCGCGGTGCTCTGCCAGTACTGGCGCGGCACCAGGATGCCGTCGGGCACACCGTGGCACGTAGTGGGAATGTCGACATTAAAGATATCGTCGTGCACGAACTCGCCGTCCTCGATGGCACCGTCGAGGGCGCGGGCCACCAGGGCGCGCGTGTAGGCAAGCTCGATGCGATGGCCCACGCCGTAGCCGCCGCCGATCCAGCCGGTGTTGACCAGGTACACACGCGTGCGGCCGTCGGCAATGCGCTCGCCGAGCATCTTGGCGTAAACCATGGGGTCGAGTGGCATAAACGGCTCGCCGAACAGCGAAGAGAACGTGGGCGTGGGCTCGGTGACGCCGACCTCGGTGCCGGGGATCTTGGCGGTGAAGCCCGTCACAAAGTGGTACATGGCGGCATCGGCCGTCAGGCGTGAGATGGGCGGCAACACACCAAAGGCGTCGCAGGTCAAAAACAGCACGACGCTCGGAGTGGTGCCCATGCCCTTGGTCCACGCGTTGGGGATATGCTCGACGGGATAGGCCACGCGCGTGTTATGCGTGATCGAGACGTCATCGTAGTTGGGCTTACGATTCTCGTCGAGCACCACGTTTTCGCAAATGGCGCCAAAACGGACGGCGTTGAAGATCTCAGGCTCGTGGAAGGCGTCCAGGCCCTCGCATTTGGCGTAGCAGCCACCCTCGATGTTGAAGATGCCCATGTCGGACCAACCGTGCTCGTCGTCGCCGATCAGTAGGCGCGTGGGGTTGGCCGAAAGCGTGGTCTTGCCCGTGCCCGAAAGGCCAAAGAACACGGCGGTCTCGTGCGTGACGGGATCCATGCTGGCCGAGCAGTGCATGGGCAGCACGTCGTCCTCGACGGGCAGCAAATAATTCATAACGCTGAAGATAGACTTTTTGATCTCGCCGGAGTAGCCGGTGCCGGCGACCAGAATCACGCGTTCCTGGAAGTTGATGACCACGGCAGCGCTGGAGTTGAGGCCCTTGATGGTGGGATCGCACTGGTAGCCGGGAGCGGCGAGCACGCAAAAGTCCGGCTCGCCGGTGCGCGCAATTTCGCGAGCGAGCGGGCGAGCGAGCATCTGCTTAATAAAGAGCGCCTGGCTGGCACGCTCGCAGGCGACGAGCAGTCGGCGCGTGTGGTTGCGGTCGGCGCCGGCCATGCCGCGGGTGACGAACACATCGCGCTCGTTGAGGTAGTTGACGATACCGGCCTTGATGGTCTCGTAGCTCTCGATCGAAAGCGGTCGGTTGACGGCGCCCCAGGCGATCTTGTCGTGCACGTCGGGGGTGTCAACAATAAAGCGGTCATTAGGCGAGCGGCCAGTGCGCTCCCCCGTCTCGATCACCAGCGCGCCGTTGGAGGCCATACGACCTTCGTTGCGACGGATGGCGTGCTCGACGAGCTCGGCTGCCGGCAGGTCGGCCAGCAGGCGGGGCTGGTTCTCGGCAGGATCTTCGACCAGCGTAATGCCAAAGTTGGACAGAACTTCTGCAGGGGTAACACCTGGCATGGGGCCTCCTTTAAAAGCGCGACACGTGGACGAGGCGCGCACTTTACTCACGTAAAGCCCGTTGTACCCGATATGCAAAAACGTTTTTGCGGCAACGGCGAAGCGCCCGCCCAACGGTCAAAAATCGCACGCAAGCGGCCTAGTCGTTAGGGACACTCTTGAACAGGCAACAACCAAGGAGCGACCCCGGATGCCGGCACTTAGGGACGTTCCCAAAGTGCCGGCACATAAGGAACGTCCCCAAATGCCGTCTACTGAATGGCGCCGCCGAAATTATCGAACAACCTGTTCAAAAACACGAACGAACACCGTCGCGTCTATACTAGAGCGCAGCAATAGAAAGGACTCCGCTTTGAGCATCACGCCCATCGATAGCATTCGCCGCGCCATCGCCCGCCGCAATGGCGTCGCCGACCCCACCGTATCGGACGGGGCGCACGGGCAGGGCGGACGCATCGAGAACGGCCTGTTCCCCGCATCGCACACCGCCGAGGAGCTCGCACGAATCCAAGAGCTAAGCCAGCGTAACGCCGGCGGTCCCGACAGCAGCCAGGTCACACGCCGTCGCCGCGAGCGCGATCGCCAGCCCGGCCCCATCCACCGCATGGTCAATGCCTGGTGGAACCGCCTGCTCGGAGCCGTCTACGGCGGCGGCTTCTCCACGCAAGAAGCCGAGTACGAAGATCACGCCACGCGTCGCGACTACCTTTGGAATACCCTGGGCACCGCCGTGTGGGGCATGGCGTTTCCGTTGCTCACCATCGTGTCCACACAGCTCGCGGGCGCCGAGGAGGCTGGCAAATTCTCCATCGCCTTTGTCACCGGCACGCTCATCATGATCGCGTGCAACTACGGCGTGCGCAATTTCCAGGTCTCGGACATCGACGAAAAGACGTCCTTTGTCTCTTACCAGCTCAACCGCTGGCTCTGCGGAGCGCTCGCGCTGGCATGCGGCCTGGTATACAGCAGCGCCCGCGGCTACGATGCGCAGATGGCCACAATCGGCCTGGGCGTCTACCTGTATAAGGCGATCGACGGCATTGCCGACGTGTACGAGGGCCGCCTGCAGCAGGCCGACAAACTCTACCTGGCCGGCATGAGCCAAACGCTACGATCCGTCGGCGCCATCACGGTCTTTAGCGTGGCACTGTTCCTCACGCGCAGCATGCCCATCGCGGCCATGGCCATGGGTGTCACCGCCATCGCCTCGCTCGTGCTGGTCACCGCGCCGCTTGCCCTGCTCGAGACCGAAAAATCGCGCCACGTGAGCCTGCGCGAGGTCGGCCACCTGTTTGTCCAGTGCGCCCCGCTCTTTGGTGCACTGTTCCTGTTCAACCTTATTGAGAGCATGCCCAAGTTTGTGATGGAAGGCACGCTGGCATACAAATATCAGCTGTACTTTAATGCCCTGTTCTTTCCGGCGCAGGCTATTTTGCTGAGCATTGGATTTATCTATAAACCGCAGCTCCTGCGCTTGTCGAGCATTTGGGCTAATCCTCGCAAGCGTCGTCGCTTTGACCTGATTATTGTTGCCGTTATGGCGCTGATCGTGGTCATCACCAGCGTGTGCGCCGCATTTATGGCAGGTCCCGGTATTCCCCTCATGAGCTTTATGTACGGCCTCAGCTTTGAACGCTACCGTACGCTGGCACTGCTGATGGTTGTCGCCGGCGGCGTCACCGCGGCCATCGACTTTATCTACGCCATCATCACGGTGCTGCGCCATGCCGGCGACGTCACCAAAATCTACCTGATCTGCTTCGCCGTAAGCGTAGTGCTGCCGGTGATCCTGATCAACCTGCTGGGTCTGATGGGCGCCGTGGTGAGCTACCTAGCCATCATGGCCCTACTCCTGGTGCTGCTGATTATCGAATACGCCCACATCCGCCAACGCATCGAGCGCGACCGCAACCCGTACGGCGCCTAATTAGCTGCCCCGGTCACCGGAATTTGCGATGGAATCGCCCCGGCTGGGGTCTCGTTGAAGACAATATGCATCACGTAAAACTAAGTGAGTAGATTTTTACCGAATCCCTGACCACACCGACAGAGCACAAGTCTGTGACCTGCGGTTTTATAGAGGCAAATATGTTGGGTGCTCGGCATTTCCAAAAAAGTCTACTCACTTAGCCAGCGGGCAGCCAAATGATTATTTAATCCCCGTCCCAGAGAAATCAATTAGCGGGCAGAAGGGCAAGAGTAGTCAAAAAAGCCCCGTCCCAAATTAGCTACCACTTGCACCGATTATTCGCCCGGGTTGATGTTCGCGTAGAACTCCGCCCCATCATCGAGCCGCAGGATGCCCACGCGACCGAACTCGGAGCCGGTGGCGGCGGCGCAGTCGATGTCGATGCGATCGGGCACGCCGGCGGTATCCTCGCCACCCAGGCGCACAATCTGCCCGCGGCCCGACTCCTCATCGAGCCCCGCCAGGCCGCCAACCTCGCAATAGCGCCCAAGCGACACCGTGGGCGTGTGGCCGCTCACCACGACCGGGCCCTCGCCCTCGGCAGAAAGCAGTCCCGTCGGCGCATCCCAATAGCCGTGACGAATCCACAGCAGGTCATCGGACGACTGCACGGCGAGCATTTGCCGCAGCAGCTCGCTATCGGCATCGACCGCTCCCCTGCCGTCACCGCAATCGACACCATGCTCAAGCAAAAACGCGCGCGCCGCCTCGGTCTGGATGCCGGCATGCACCAGCAGGTACGGGCGCTCCTCGGTCTCGGCCACCGCGTAGAGCGGCAGCGCGGCCATCCATCGCACGAGCTCCTCGTATGCCTCAAATTCCATGTCGTTGAGCTGCTCGCTCGTCGTCCAGCCACCGTTGATATCCCAGGTCTCGGCATCGAGCGGGTCCTGGCCAATGATGGCATCGAGCATGATCTGCTCGTGATTGCCCTTGAGCACGTGGGCGTTGGGCAGCGAGCGCACGAGCTTAATAACGCCGACCGGATCGGGCCCGCGATCGATCATGTCGCCCAGCACGTACAGCGTGTCGTCGGACGTCAACGAGATCTTAGACAGGGCCTCGTCAAGCGCACGCACGTGCCCGTGAGCATCAGATGTCACATAGATCGCCATGGTACGCCTCTCCTTGCATTGCGGTCTAAGCCCGGCGCCGCAACTAAAACTTCAAGTTGAGCTTAAACGTTACCCATTGTACTCCGTTGCAATAAAGCTGGAAAGGGTTTCCGAGCAGAGGCAAAGACGGCAGCCGTCTATGACGATATCGCGCACGCCCGTAATCCGCCCCCATAAACCCACCACCTTTGGGTACAAATAACCGCAGACAACTGACCGTGCCACGCCAACCACCCAGGAGCGGACACTATCCATGAACCAGATACTTCTCTTTATCGGCCTCGTCATCATTTTGTGCCTGACCATCAAACCCGTCGGCAAAAAACTCCCCTTCCCCACCCTCCTCATCTTTATTGCGCTCGGCATGCTGCTCGGCGTCAACGGTCCGGCGCACATCGACTTTAGCGACTACGCGCTCACCGAAACCGTCTGCAGCACGGCGCTGCTGTTCATCATGTTCTACGGCGGCTTTAACACCAACATCGACCGTGCCAAACCCGTCGCCGCGCCCGCTGTGCTGCTGAGCACGCTCGGCGTTATCGCCACCGCCGGCATCACTGGCGTGTTCGCACACTTCGCACTGGGCTTCGACTGGATCGGCGGCCTGCTACTGGGCTCGGTCGTGGCGTCGACCGACGCGGCGAGCGTCTTTAGCGTGCTGCGCGAGCACAACCTGTCGCTAAAGGGCGGCACCGACTCGCTGCTCGAGGTCGAATCGGGCTCTAACGACCCCGTCGCCTACATGCTCACCGCGGTGCTCGCGACCCTTGCGGCGGGCGGCAATATCGACATTCCCGTGCTGCTGGCCAAGCAGATCATCCTGGGCGTGGGGCTGGGCCTTGCCATCGGCTGGACATCCAGCCGTCTGATTGAGCGCGCACACGCAACGGCCGAGGGGGCGCAGACTATCTTTTTGTTCGCCGTGGCGATCGTCGCCTACGCACTGCCGAGCTATCTGGGTGGCAACGGCTTTTTGGCCGTATACCTGGCCGGCATCGTGCTAGGCGCGAGCGATATCACCGGCAAGGTCGAGATGGCCCACTTCTTTGACACCCTCACCGAAATGGCCGAGATGACTATCTTCTTCTTGCTTGGTCTGCTCGTGACACCCGCTCGCCTGCCGCAGATGCTGCTACCGGGCCTGGCGTTCATGGCGTTTATGCTCTTTGTGAGCCGCCCCATCGCCGTCGGTCTGCTGCTGGCGCCCTTTAAGACGAGCCCTCGCCAGGTTGCGCTCGTAAGCTGGGCGGGCTTGCGCGGCGCGGCTTCGGTCGTCTTTAGCCTCTTTGCTGTGGTGGCCGGCGTTCCCGGCGGACACGACCTATTTGACCTGGTGTTTGTGATTGCCGTATCGAGCATTGTGGTGCAGGGTTCGCTACTGCCGGCGGTGGCGAAGAAACTCGATATGATCGATGCGGCCGGCGACGTGCGCCGCACCTTTAACGACTACCGCGACGAGGACGGCATGTCGTTTGTAAAGCTCAAGGTGGGCGCTGGCCATCCGTTTGCCGGGCGCTCGCTCGCCGATATTGGCAGCGCGACGGACATGCTCGTGGTCTTGGTGCTGCGCGACGGGGCGCACCCGGTACTGCCCAACGGCGATACCGTCATCGAGGAAGGCGACCTTCTGGTGATGGCAGCCCCAACGTTCGAAGAGCGTGCCGAGGTTACGCTGCGCGAGGTCACCGTGACGCCCCACGGTCGCCTGGCCGGTCAGCGCCTGCGCGACGTGCCGCAGGGCAAGCACCCGTTTATCGTGGTGATGCTCAAGCGCGAAGGCCAAACGATCATCCCCGACGGCGACACCCTTATATACGCTGGCGACGAAGCCGTCATCGCCACGCTGGCGTCGTAGCGGGCAGGGACAGCCGTCCCGAATTGGCTACATTTGAGCATCAATCGCCCCGACAGGGGTCTCGTTGAGGACAGTTAGCGTCTGGCAAAACTAAGTGAGTAGACTTTTGTCGAATCGCCGACCACGTCACCAAAGCACAAGTCTGTGACCTACGGGTTTGTTGAAGCAAATTAGTCAGGTGCTCAGGATTTCCAAAAAAGCCTACTCACTTAGCCGGCGGGTGACCATAATAGAACCGCCGCGACGTCGTTGGACTCCGTTGCGACGGTTTATCATGCATTTTCGCACAGCCGTGGGCACAAACACCCCGTCGCCCCATGTGACAAAGGGGCAGTCCCTTTGTCACATTAAATAGAACTTCAGCAAGAAGCTGAGGAAAAAGAAGACCGAATGAGCCACCGCTCGCATCGCAACCATGGTATAAATGGATTGCGCTCCTTTATGGAGGGCAGTCAAGGGCCGGGGGATCCCCCCGGCATTTTTGTTTTTAGGTCAACAGGAAATCGAGCGAAATGTCTCGTGTAGACCCGACATGCGGTTTCTGTTATAAAGATGTCGGTACCCTCGAATAGAGGGGCCTCCAAGAGCCGGGGTCTTACCTCCGGCATTTTTTATGCAATACGAGGCCTGCCCATTAGACGACAGCCTTCTTTCTTATTTCTTTTAGTAAGCCTTTTTTAAACGCAGTACTACCACCAAAAAACTTCTGGTCAGTATTAGTCTGCTTATTCGCCTGATATTTCAGACTCGTGAACTCAATGGTACAGATATAGTCCGCAGCCTGAGCCAAATAGTAATCCGATGAAGTTGTCGGCTTATAGATAACTGCATTTTTAGCCAAAGCGTAATCGATTGCCTTGTGAAGCGCACTCGAAACCGAACCCTGTCCTCCGTCGTAGTAAATCTTCACAGCATCAAACTGCTGAAACCAACTCAAATTATCGAATATGAAATCGATGATTTCACGCCGCATCGCATCAGCGATCTGTTTGAGAGTTCGATACCGATGCGTCTTGAATACAAACACCTTGTACGAGATGGGCAAATGTCGAAACATAACTCGAAATAGTGAAAACAGCCTTTTTCTCTCACTGATGTCCAAGTCCTTGAACTGATCTTTTCCATTCATGAGAGGAGAAGCATGGAACGGAAGGAGCGGCAATCCGCTATCGGCTACCGCCCTTTCATATTTCTCTATTCCCTCAGCGATGGGAATATTTTGTTCATGAAAAACAAAGGCAACCAGATAGTATTTTTCACGAAGATCATCGCTTCCAGATTCATCAATAAAGATACTCAGCTCTCGCATGGGCAATCCTTAATAAAAAAGCCGGGGAAAACGTCCCCGGCACTTGGAAGCCCTCTCTTAAGAGATGACCACCTAATTTATACCATGAAGTTGGACGTATATTCAAGCATGAGTATAAAATACAAACATATGTTCGTCAATAGCAAAGGTGACCATCATTCAGCGTCGCCATCGACGGCAAAGTCGCGGAGGTCGAGGCCTTCGCGTTCGGCTCGGGCTAGGAGCTCTTGAGGTGACTCGTCCTCGATATCCACTACGTCGAGCATGGCAGCCGGAAAACCCACGCCGGCTGCACTCCCCGCACGGTCGAGCAGGCTCTCGCGCAGCTGGTCAGCATCAACATCGATCTTCATGGTGAACCCCTTACCGGAACAGGCCCCTACTCAGCAGCGCCGAGCACATTCACGGCTGCAACAAAAGCTGCAACCTGCTTGTCGTCCATCTGCATGGCCAAACGGCCCACGGGCTCATCGTAGGCAAACTGTACTTTATCGATAAAGCAATCCCAGGCACGCTCATCCACACGCACAGCGGCCTCGCAGTACTGGCCGAGCTTTTTGAGTCCATACCAAAACGCATTCACATGGCGTGCGGGATCCTCGTCCAGCACACCATCGTAGCGCCGTCCGTTAAACTCGCGCATGCGCGCCACGGCAACCTCGAGTGAGTCGCCGCCGTCGGCCGAAGCCTCGTCCACAAGCTCGGGAATCGCAACTTCGCGCCGAATATTGTGCCTGGTAGCACCGTCGTACTCGCCCACCAACACGTCTTCGTCAAACCGATCATCGTAGTCGAAATAGCTACTGCCGCGGCAAATCCCATGCGGCGAACCGGCACCAAAGGCACAGAACAACCCGCCGTCGGTAACAACGCGCCTATAGGCCTCAAACGACTTCTTAACCTGAGCGAGCAACTCGGCAAGCTCCCCGGCATCGCACCCCGTCTCGCACGTAATGCAAACAAGCCCCGGCAACGATACCGGCTCCACCGTGCTCCCTGCAACGCGGGCAGCGCGTTCGGCCCGATACGCTTGGGCTGCCAAGCGCGCTCGCTGCGCAGCACCGCGCACATTAGTAAGCTCGCGCTCCAGCGCCACATCGCCAGCCACATCGCTCGCAAACGCGTCAGCACCCTGCGGCCCGGTCGCACTCAGCTCGGACTCAAACGTCGCCGTGATCATGCCGGCAAGGTCCGTTGTATCGGCGGCGCAACGCAGCTGCTCCAGCTGCGTGCATAGCAGATCGGCATCCAAGGGTGCGGCATCCACAACGCGCGCGTCACTCAGACGCGCCGCGCCCTGCAACACCAAAGCCCCCGCAGCATCGTATGCCGCACGAACCCTGTCCGCCGTATTGGCACGCAGCTTTACCTCGATAAACGCAAGCGTCTGCTCCAAGCGGGCCAACAGTTCGGCCTTGTCCTCCATACGCAAAAAGGCAGCGTAGCGCCGCTCCATCTGCAACGGGCCCACAACGCCTACCTGCTTGCGAGCGCGCGCAAGAGAATCAAATTCAACGCGGCGTACATACCCGTCAACGGCCCGCACGGCAGACTCACGCGCAGCACGCTCGGCAGCCTCGGCGCCCCCGATCACGGCCAGCAGCTCGCGGGAGCGCGCCTTGCGCAACAACTCCCCGCGATCGTACTGCTCAAGCGCCGTCTGACGCTTGGCTACCGACTCAAAGCCAAACAGCTCATCGAGCAGCTCGCCAACAGAATGCTCTTCCGCCATGGCAAGGCCTCCTCACGCGCGACGCGCCACCATGCTCGCGGGCTCACGTGCGCATCAAATGCCTCGCGCACGCAAGCCCGCACGCTCGCATCCCTATAGATCCAACGCCTTCTTCGCGGCATCGACCGGGTCGCCATCCATGTAGAACACCGGGCTCAACCCCGAGATAATCTCGGAGGAAACGCTCTGCAGGCCCGCGATGGCGCTCAGCGGCAATATCACGCGCTTGGCGCCGGCGTTTTTGGCCACGCGCATAATGTCCTCGAGCCCGCGGATCTCGTCCATAGAGCCCGACATGCGCAAGATTCCCGGAACCGCCAGCGCGGACATTACCGGGCGGTTGCACGCCGCGGAGCACAGGCCCACAAACTCGGCAAGCGAGACTTCTTCGGACAGACCCTTGCTCTGCAGGTCGTTATAGAACAGCAGGTAGTCCTTTGAGCCAATGTGCATGCCCGGCGCCACACGGTTCGCCAGGTTCACAAAGTTGTCGAACGCGGCCTCCAGCGTATCGCGCACCGGCTTGTTAAAGGCAACGCCCTCGTGCTTAAACTTGCACTCGCCGGCGACAGCCTTGTTCTCCAGCTTGTACACGGCAACCTCGCCGCCCTGCGACCTGCCCACACCAAACACGTGACCGGACAGCAGCGGGCCATCGGGAATCAACGTATCCTCGGACTGCTCGGGCACGCGCACCACGTGCACGTCCTGCGGATTGTCGGCATCCATATAGCCCAGGTTGACGTCGATAAACTCGACGCCCGCCATAATCTTGAGCTGCTCCTTTACGCGGCGACGGCCCTCGATGGCGTAGTCCAGCAGCCAACGAACGTCATCCTTGTCCATAGCCTCGTCAGGGAACAGCAGCTTGGCCAGGCCGCTAAAGGACTTGCGCACGGCGATCTCGTCACGCTTGTTAAAGTCGCTGTTAAAGCGGAAGTAGCGGTCGATATGATGCGTAAAGTCCTTGCGGCGCATCTCCTTGCAAAACTCCGATAGGCAGTCGGTGATTAAGCCGTAATGCCCGGTCAGCAGGCTCGAACGCATCTTGGGAATCTCCCAGCCCGGCAGGTAATAGTGGATACGGTCGAAGAAGGCCGAATCGTTGTTAAACTCCGGCGGGAACGGATCAAACAGGTGCGTGGTCTTAAGGACGTTTTGCACGGTGTCGTTGATGTTGCCCTCAAAGACCATAGAGGCATCGGCGTTAATCTGGTCGCGGCCGCGCGCGTAGCTGCCGCTCGCCATGTAATCCTTCATGATCTGCACGGCGTTGGTGTCCTTAAAGCGCATGCCGGCGACCTCGTCGAACGTCACGCAATCCCAATGGCCCACCAAGCCCACGCGATCGGCGCGCATGGAGTTCATACGGCCGAACAGGTTGGCCGTGGTGGTCTGCCCGCCCGAGAGCAAAATGGCGTAGGGCGAAACCTCTTTGTAGATGTGGCTCTTGCCGGTGCCACGGGGACCAAGCTCGCACAGATTGTAGTTGCGCTCGATGAGCGGCACCATACGCTCGATAAAGTGCAGGCGCTCCTTCTCCGAAAGCTCGCTGGGCTCATAGCCGGCAGAGCGCAGCAGCATGTTGAGCCACTCGTCGCGCGAGAAATACTGACGCTCCTCGATCATGGCGTCCAGGTCCAGGTTGGGCATCTGGATGGGCGTGAGCGACGCCACGCTAAACGGAGAGTCCTCGGGCCCGCGCTTTTTGCGCTTGGCCTTGGAGCGGCGCGGCGCATCGTCGCCAAAGACTTCCATGCCAAACTCGTCTTCCTCTTCCATGGGACGACGATACTCGATGCTCATAATGCACCAAATACCGCCCTGGAGAATCTTGGAATAGTCGCGCACGTACTCGGCCGGCATCACAAACGGCTCAATGGTCAGGTTGGCAAACGACGCCACGTAGATGTCTTTGTACTCGTCGAGCTTGGCCGTCACCTTATCGATGATGGTAAAGCGACCCAGCTCGCGGATCTTGGACTTAATGCGCTCGGACTCGTCGGGACGCACGTAGTTATCGGTGAGGATCTTGCGGATGCGCCCCAAGCCCTCCGCCACGGCTTCTTCGTCGTCGGTTGAGCAGTACATGCCCAGCAGGTACTCCAGCACAAAGGTAGGCACGTTGGCGCCACGCTTCATAAGGGCCGTCAGGTCCTTGCGCACGATCTTGCCGCCAAAGTGCTCGAGCAGCTTACCGTCCAGTACATCCATGTCGTAACCGTCGTCCTCGAGAGCCTCGGCCGCGGCCTGGGCATAGCCATCGGTCGAGGACTCGTCCTCGACGGGCACCTCGGCCTCGGCGGGCGCAGCGGTCTCCGTCGGCTCCGGGACAGGCACGGCCTCCGGAGCAGGCTCGGCAGTCTCAGCCTCCGGGGCAGGCACAACCTCCCCTACAGGCACCGCAGCCTGCACCGGCGCATTCACATCAATCGAGGGAACTTCCCACAGATCGTCGTCATGGCTATCAAACATAGGGCACACTCCTAAAAACCAAAGTCAGCAACAGGGGCAAACGAAACAGCAATGGTGTACGTCTCGCGCCAAACGATCTTGCCCGTCTCGCGCTCGCGGCAGACCAGATAGTACGGACCCTTGGCCGAGAATCCATCCGCTGCATGCAACGCAAACTTGGCATGCACCACGCGCCCCTGCGAGTTAACAGAAGTCTTGTGGGCATGCGCCTTGACCGTATCACTCACCTCGTTGCCGCTTGCATCGGTAAACACCAGCTCGTACTCGCACGGCAAGACCTTGCCTTGGGCAGGTTCTTCCTGGATCAAGTTGACCGAGAAGATCGAGTTGGTCACTCGACGTCCCTCGCTCAGTACGCGCAGCGTCGCTGCGCGCGTATCGACAAAGTCCTTGGAACCCGAGCGCGCACGCCAAAATCCGATAACGGGCACGCAGAGCTCCTGCAGGCTCATGCCGCCGTGGACGTAGTTGTTAGTACCGCCGGGACGCTTGAAGTGCACGTTCTCGCGCGGGGCAAACCCCTCAAAACCGGCACCCAAACGTCCCATGTCAACATTAACAAACACCTCGCGCGCCTCGTCCGAAAGCTTGGTCACGGCCTCGTTGGGCACCACCAGATGACGCTTGCCGTGCATAACGGGAGCGTCAAAGAAGGTAAGGTCTGACTTGCCGAGCATCTGGCACTCGTTGAGTTCCCGACGCGTGTAGATAAAGCCGTGATCCGCCGTTATAACAACACGTGCGCCCGGGGCGTCGGTGCACACGCGACGCGCCAACGTGGCAAGTTCCTCCACGGTGTCCGCACAGGCATCGAAGACGTCATCCTGCGTAGCGGCCTTCTCGCCCGTGGCATCGATCTTGTTGTGGTAGAGATAAACGAGCTTGGAGTCTTTGAGCAGCGCTTTGCGCTCGGTTCCCGCCATGTTGAGGTATGCGCTCGAGCGCAAAGCGCGGCCCGTAGACTCAACGTTGGCAAGCACGGCCTCGCGCTGCGGAGTCGTCGAAGTGGGCATGCCGTCAGCCAGCACGTACGTGCCATCCGCTGCAAGCCCAAGCGCCTGGTGCGGCAGCAGCGCGGGCATACCCACCTCGGTAATGGAGGGAAAGACCGCCTGCATGCTAGAGACCTTGACGTTGCCGCCGCGCTCGCGCTCGAGCAGCGCCGCAACGTCGCGGGCCACCTCATAGCGCAGCGCGTCGCTCACGATAACGACCGTCGTTTTGGTAGAGCCCACAAAGGTGGGCAGTACATGCCAGTAGAATTCATCCTGCCGTGCGGGACCCTCGATGTAGCCGCAATCGGCCCACTCCCCTTGCGCAGCGGTCGCCCAGCATGCATTAGCATCGGCCAAGAACCAGTTACTGTAGAGATTCTCCGCCCAGTCCACCACAGCTCGGGCAGGCTCCTCGAGTACATCGCACTCGACGGAGCGCGCCCGCAGATACGCGGTGCACATATGGCGATAGGCAGCGTCCATGGCATACCAATCGGACGTGTAGGCATCCCACACCTGCTGGGGCTGCGCCAGATGGAACCCGCCCGCGTGCGCCTGCCTAAACGCACACATATCGGCCACAGCGACAAGCAGGTCAAAGTAGCTCTCGACACGGCGGTACCAGCTTAGGCCGCAGCGACGCGCCGCAAAGGCGCGCGCATCCGCAACACGGTCCGCGCCCTGAGCAAACGAGCAGAACAGCTGCGAGAGTACGGCCTCATTGACGCAAGGGAACACATCAAGCGAGGTCAGCACATCGATCGACAGGGCCTCAAACCGTGCAAAGAGCCCGCGGGCATCCTCCACCAAACGGCAGATCTCAAATAAATCCTCGCTCGACGCCCGAGCATCGGCAGTCTGGTCCCACGTACGCACCGCCTCAAGGCAATAGGGTCCGTGGGCGGGAGCCACATAGCTTTCGAGTCCTTTGAGCGCCCCCTCGGGAAGCACGGTGGATGCCGCCGTGATGAGCACATGAGATGCCAGCGCAAGCAGCGAATCGCGCTCATACAGCGGTCCCTCAAACCCATAGCAACGTACAATGAAGGCAGCGAGGACATCGCGCACGCAGTACTTGTCCACCAACTCGGCCAGCGCTTCGGGGCCCTCGTGCAGCAGCGTGGTCATACAGCCGCGCAGCACAAACGCGGGGCGCGCGTCGCCAACCTCTTTACCGCCAAAAATCACCGTAAGGATACCGAGTTCGATATCTGATGCGCCCGAAGCATGCGGAACACACGCGGCAAACTTAACGCAGCGGGTCTTGGCATCAAAGAACGTCTTGTGCTCGCGCAGACTCTCGCGCACGGCGTCGATATTCTCGATTCCCAGCTGATCGGCCAAAAGCGAAAGATAGTCAGCCTGGAACTGATCGGCATACAGCTCAACATCGGCAAGCCAATCGCCCTCAAGCCTGCCGCGCGGGCAACGACGATACAGCAAGATATCGTTCGCAAGGTCATCGCGGTTGATGAGCTTCTTTACGGCAAACATGCAGCCCTCGCAAGCCTCAACAAACCGCACCGGGCGCTCAAAGTCACCGTGAGCGGGCATAACGCCGTCATCGGCCCCCGCGCCGTCGAAACCCTCGGCAGCCAATCGCTCAAACTCAGGAGCAAACTCGCCGTCCGCATCGTGCCAAATCACCACACGGCGCAGCATACATGCGGTCAACGGCTGCAAAAATCGCAGCTTGAGCTGTTCTTCCACATCGATCTTGGGCATGAATAACCTTACCGTATCTGCAGTTATTTAATCTTCGCCAGCACATCCTGAAACTTGGCGTAATTGATCTTGACGCCGTCATCCAGGTCGATCTTAATCATCTGGTCTGCCAAGTGGTGTAGTTTCTCCTCGTAGGCAATGGTCTCTTTGAGCTGGTCATTGAGCTTTTTGACGCGCTTATCCAAACACACGCGCTCGCCGCGCTCGGCACTGGCAAGGGCGTCGTTGGCATAGCCGATCTGGGAGCGATGGCGCTCCTGCTGCTCATGCACATAGTCGGTGCGGATGCGAGCCAACAGGTCGGGCTGGTAGCGATGCATGTAAACAAGGCACTTGAAGCCATTCTTCTTGCCGCTGTCGAACAGCCAGTAGATGGGACGCTTCTTATAGGTCTGGCAGTGGTCCTTAAAGAAGTCCTTCAAAAAGTAGGCGCGGATTACCTCGCGCGAGGTACCCTTGCCGACGAGTGCCTCGGCAATAAAGGCCAGGTTCTGCTCAAGCGTCTCCTCACCATACACGGTGCGCACAAAGTCGATAAAGTAGCGCACGATGTCATCGTCAAAGTACTCGTCGTCGGTGATGGGCAGCACGTTGTCGGCATCGGGCATAAAGGTCACATGGGCGGGATCGGGCATCTTGGCCAGATAGTCATCAACCGTGGCGCCCTGATCGGCCAGAATCAGCCCGCCCACATCCAGCGAATAGCGGCCAAACATGCAGCCCACGGCATAGCTTATGAGCGAGGTGATCTCGTCGCGCTTGGTACGCACGTATTTGTTGCCCTTATAGCTCTCGGGAATCTCGTCGGCGGTATCAAAGATGCGCGCCACCGAAACATACTTATCCTCGACCTCGATGGGCACCTCGCCCTCCATGTTGTATATCTTGGCAAAGATTCGGTTGAGCTCCTCCTCGTTAGCGCGAAGCTGCTCAAAGCGAGCATTAACCTCGGCCTTGCGGGCCTCGTATTTATCTTGAAGCAAAGTGGCCATAACTACAGACCTTTCAATTTATCAATACAGTAGAAGTTAGAAAACCCGAGCCCATTCCATCAATCAATTAACACCAAGACTCGTGAGCTGAAAAACAGCGAAAGCCTTCCGATGCTCGACCGATATCTTCAGGACAAGTCTGGCTATCAATAAATCCCATAAGTGAGAGACGACAACTACAATAAAGTCAATAAAAGATGGGACAGAAAAACGAATGCCATGATTAACGACAGAACAGTCAGGCCAGTTGATATTTTCAATCGCTTCCACATGTTGTTATGTTTCAAAAGGTAAGCCCGATAGGTAATGTTTAGGGAAGAGCAGTAGGACTTAAGCAAGTCCCGTTCCCTAATTTGCCCGCCCTCGTCGCAAGCCTCTTTGTAAGTAGTCGAATACCTATCAAATTGTTCAGAAGGAGATGCGAGTGCAATATTGCTCCTTAAAAATATTGCACTGACAGCTATAACAAGAGCACAGCCAAGAAGACCAAGAAGAATCAAATAGACAAACAGTATTTGCCTCGTTGAAATCCCATAAACTTCCTCAAGACCTTGAATATTTGAAATATAGTCGAGAGGTGCCAGGTACGCAACGGACAGAATCGTGATGGTAACCATAAGGTTATCAACGTAGCGATTTAAGCTATCCCCCCTCTCTTTTTCAAATTCAAGTGAGGAAAGAACAATGTCTCTCAAGTAATCGCTAATCTGCCCCTCCTTGGAGAGAGCGCTTTTATCGACGTCATGTCGCTTGTTCTTTTTGCCCATGAAAGTCACCTTTACTACTTGGTTTTTCGATCAGGTAAACCCGCCGGTTTTTCATAAGTAAATTGCGTTAACCTTGTTATGGGTCCAGGAATCGTGACCGGCTTCTTTGCTCCCGCCCCTTCATCTTTTCTTTTCTTGTCATCTTTCTTTTTTTCAGACATATTTAATTTCAATCCAATCTATCCAATGACGTTCTTTTGTTAAAGATAGGTGAGTCCTAACAAGACAGCTAAATTAAAGGATGACGCTTGAAATCCCAAGAAGTTTCAAACGAGTCATAGTCAGCCTTTGAAATTGAGCGAGAGTCTTCAACGAGTGAACAAACAGTCGGTTCGGCGGCCTTATCTTGGATGATCGGTAACTGACCGATTTGGCCTACCTCAAAGTTTAGAGTCGGCGACATAAACGCCAAATCAATTTCGGCAATGGAACAGTTGCAGAAAGCCTGGATGTATCGAAGCTCGTTCGGCTCCGCAAAAAGACATGCTCCAGCTACCTCAAAAAGCATCCCTCGAGGTGCAAACCTAAAGGAGGCGAGGCTGGAAGAAATTTTAGACCAGGAAACTGCGGGCTTGAAATAGTCGTTCTGGTTCTTGATCACAAAATCAGGTGTAGAGAGATAGGCATACTTGGACAGAATTGCCTCCTTCATCTCCCGACCGTCATCAAACCAATTAACCACCTCATCGTAGTCACCCCACCACTTTCGATAGGAGCCGCCCCGAATAATCGGAAACCAACGGGAACCACTTTGCTTTGCCTCGGGCCTGCCACTGCAATCTCGCGATGTGTTGGAAGGCACCACTTCCCACCATTTCCTCAAAAAGCGGCCATTATCGCTCGTCGCCAAGCCCTGTCGCGGAGTAGCAATGGCATCGAGCCTCTTTCCTTTTGTGAACGATTCAACAAGAGCATCGCTGGCCCAGTAGGCTATGGGGGTGCCGGGGATTTGCTTGAAGGTATCGGCGTCGCGGCGGTAAAACCAACCGCAGTCGGGGTTCCGGATCGCCTCGAGGGCCTTCGGGGCCTGGACAGCAGCACCAACGAAGTCCGAAAGGCGCACATAGCCGCCCTTGTAGCCCTTGACGAACGAATTGTGGAACGTGTAGGTACAGATGGGCACGGTCGCGCCAGCGAAGCCCGAGTACTCAAGTTGGATGAGAGAGGTCAGCGTTCTGTTGTCGATAATCTCGTTGCGGAGCTTCTCATAGCTTCCGATGAACATCCAGACGAAAGGCGACATGACTCCGCACTCGCCGTGGTCCTTGGCGAGACTGAACATGCGAACGACAAAGCTGGAGAAGAGGTCGCTCTTCACGTCGGGGTAGTTCTTCTTGACCCACTTGCTCATAAAGGGATTAAAGCTGCTGCTGCCCATATACGGAGGATTCGCCACGACGCAGGTAAAACGACGGGACAGTTTCTCGCAGATGACGGCAGCGCTTTCGAGCTTAGTTTTGGTCGCAGAAGCAAAAAGATTGTCGGAACAGCTCGCGGCGGCGGCCTTAAGCTCGTCAACCTCTTCCTCTGAAGGATTAAGAAGCGAGCCGATCTCGCCCAAATGGCTCAGTTCCTCGACGAGCTTCTTGTTACCCGGCAGCTCATCCTCCCCCAGCGGGATGCTCGAGAGCACGGTAACATCGGCGCGAACGCCACGCCTAAAGAAGCGACGGTCGTGCTCGCGGGCGCACATGGCAAGCGCCAGCTCCGCGATCTGTGCCGCGCGGGAATCGATCTCCATACCTGCAAGGTTTTTAGTAAGAATGAGCTCGGGAATCTCGCGCTCACGATAGCCGCGCTCCTCGTACATATGGAAGAGCAGCTCAAACGCATAGACCAAGATATGGCCCGAGCCGCATGCGGGGTCGCAGAGGGTTATCTCCTCGGGGCTCGAGATGCGGATGAAGTCCTCGTGCTCAGCATCGGGCTCGATGTAATACTCCATGCGCTCGCGTAACGAACTCCCCGGATTGTTGAGCATCCACAGACGGCCGAGCGAGTTCTCGACCATATAGCGTACGATCCACTCGGGGGTGAAGAGCTGCGTGGCGGGCGCGATGTCCGCCGCCGCTGCCTTGCGTTTGGACTTGAAGAACTCGTCTTTAACGTCGGCATTGTAGTACTGATACATCCAGCCCAGAACGGTCACGCCCTCGCGCCAGTCCTCGTCAGTGAGGACGGCATTGAGCTTGCCCACCACGCCGTCGGCCATCATGAGGCCCTGGGGCAACAGCAACTCCATGGCTCCGCCTACGCGATCAAAGACGCCTGGCAGGCAATCGGCAAGCTCCTCGCACTGGGCCACAAACAGGTAGCGCCACAACGGTTCATCCAAGCCCGCCATCTTGAGCTCGGCTATGCGATCGGTATCGGCCGTCGCTATCACCACATCCAGTGCGTTCTCCACGGCCTCGCTGCCATGGCTGCCGTCCGCACGACTTAGCATGCGCATACGGCTGGGAAGCCATCCGCGTGCATCCATAAAGCGAATGGCCACGATGCGGTTGAACCAGGTGTAGGCCGCACGGTCGCGCAGCGCCTCGTGACCCACCTCTGCCTGCATACGCAGCAGTTCGTCGCGTTGCTCAATCTCAGTCGGACTTAGGGGCAGGCCGTTGACGGTCTCGGACCCAACGAGCGCGGGTGCAGGCTCGGTGATGCCGTAGCGCACCATCTGCGCCTCCACGCCTTTGATGAGCTCCGTACGGGCCCAGGTGCAGAAGCTCTTAAGAGCAGAATCGTTCATGGTTGATGAGCCTTTCTAAACGCCATAAGCCACCGGTGCGCGCTTTGGCACCGGTGGCTCCGCGGGTTAGTTGATACGGATCTCGTCGTTTGCAGCGAGCGCCTGCATAAGGCGGGAGCGCAGGTCGTCCACGTAGCGCTCCACGTCCTCTGCGGACAAGAGACGACTCGGCTTGGCCAGATCGGCGCGGCGCACAGTCTTGATCTTGCGCCGGGGCACGAGTGCAGGCGTGGGCGCTGACGACGCAACGGCCTTGTTGGAGATCTTCTTGACCACCTCACCCGTACTCGTGACCTCGGTGGTGCGGCGCTCGTTGTCCATACGCATGCGGGCCGCATCCACAGCGTCGTACATCCCGTTGGTTGCTGCGCTGAGCCAGTTGGCCCAGTTAGTCGCGGCAACACTCAGCTCGTTGAGGCTTTGAGAACTGTGGGCACGGTTTTTGAACGACTCGTATTTGGCACCGGCGTCTGCAATGGCATCCTTGGCTTGATTGACAAAGCCCTTTTGACTCTCAGCCTGTGCCTGCAGGTCTTGCAGATCGCTCTCGATTCGGCACAAAAACTCATTGCGGCGGATGCCCAGCAGCTTTTTCATGTCGTCCTCGACGGGATCCATAAGCGGCTGCAGGTCTTTAATGCGGCCGTAGGGCTTGGGATCTTTGAGAACCTCACGCACCTTTGCCACATTCTCAACCGCGCTGGGAATGTCATCGGAGCCATACTCGATACCCTCGGTGCGGCTCAAGAAATCCTTGGCGTGGTCAAACGCTGTTCGTTGGTTGGACTCGAAGAACTCAACCACCTTATCAAAGTCTTCCTTCGCATCGAGCAAACGCTCCTCATGCTTGGTGAACGTGGTCAAGAACGCCTCGGCCTCGTTCTGATCCTTAAGGACGTCGGCCACCTCCGAGCGCATCTTCTCGCACTCAGCCTCGCCGGGATACGGGTAGGCCGGTTTGATGCCCGTGTAGTAGTCGCGCGCCATAGCAAGGCACGTCTCGCGCAACCCCTCAAGATGCTCCTTGAGCTCGGCCACAAGCTTATCCTCGTTGGAGGGTACGGTCTTGAGGTCAAATAGGTCGCGCATAAGCTCGCCCGTGGCGCGCAGCAAACGGTCGCTCATGCGCACGCGAAGGCGCACTTGGGCCTTATCGGCATCCTTGCGCAGGAGTGCCACCATGCGGCTGTCGTTAGCTTGGACCGTCTGGCCGCCAAACAGCACCTGCGCGCGCTGCTCCCCCACAAGTTGCGCCACCACATTGGCGATGTCGACCTCGCGCCAGCCAAAGGGCCTTTGCTGGTACTGGCGCTGGATATCGCCCATAGTGGTATCCAGATGGCGCTGATGCTGCACTTTGAGGAAGTCCTCGACCTCTTTGAGCGCACGCGTGTTGCCCGCATCCATGCCATCGAGCCCCGTCTGGACGTTGCCCGCCAGCGTGGAGCGGATATCGGAATCACTCGTGACCGGCGCACCGATGTAGTCGGCCTTTTCAAAGACCACATCGCACAGCTGTGCCAGCACCTGCTCAAAGACCTGGGCAGGCTTGGCTGCACGCACCTCGACCATGCGGCCGTTGACGGCGCAACGCGCATGGAGCACGGCCTCGGTCAGAAGGGCGTCGGCCTCTTTCTCGCTATGGGCCGCCTCGCGCATCTTGGACTCAACGATCTGGCGCGTACTCGGCCGGAGCTCCTGAAGGTTGCGTGTCTTGGCGTACTTGCGGATCTTGGCGGCGTTGACGAGCGGGGCCCAATAATCCACCTCGTCGCTCAAGGCCACGATGGCCTTATCCACGGATTTCAATGCCAGCTCGGCATCGTCCGCACGGCCCAGATCGCTGGCCATGGTCACCACGGATAGTTCCATGCCGCCCATGTTGGATCCATGAATCGAGCCATCCACGTAGCGGTCAAACGGGAAGTCGTTGGCCCCGCGGTTGAGCTTGCGCGCGATGTAGACGCTGTCGAACAGGCGCTTTTTGATAGACTCGATCACCTGCGCGTTGTCGATCGGGGTGCATGCGATCTCCTGCGCTATCTCCTGCTCCTCGTCGGTGAGGAAGCTATAGGTATCGCCCTGGCGTGACACGTAGTTCTCGCGCTCCAAACGGGCGAGGGATTCCTTGACGCGGTCCTTGAGGGCGCGCTTGTCCACGTCGAGGCTATCGATCATGAGGATGGAGATGTTCTCGACCGTGGCCTTGACGTAGCCGATGTAACGAATCAGGTACAGGAGCTTGAGCACCTGAACGTCGTAGGGTTCAAGGCCCTCCGCGTTCTCGGCCGCACGGACCGCGCGGTCAACCACCTGGTTGATGCCGTGCTCAAGATCTTTGGAGATAGTGTCGAAGAAGCGCCAGAACGGCACGAGCGCACCGGTCTGGTCATGCTGGATGACCTGAGCGCTCTCCTGAAATGCGCTCAGCATGGAGCGCTCGCCCGTGGACATGTGCTTGGCCTTGACACCGTGCTTGCGTACCTCGGTCATCACGTCGGGCAGGAGCTTAAACTGATAGCCCACAAACGGGTAGCTGGCCACAAAATCCTTGGAGTTGGCGTAGCCGGCAAGGTCGGAGCGCGAGCCACCCTCAAAGGTAAAGTTGTTTTTGAGCACGGCGGTGTCTTGCTCGTAGACCCGTGCAAGCATATCGGCCGCCGGCGCGGTCTTCTCGAGCACACGGCGCTGGATGACCTCGTCCACGCTGGAGCTGGAAAGCGAAAGGCGGGTATTGAAGCGGCCCTGGATCTTTGAAAAGTCGTTGCCCACGGGCAGGCTCAGGTTGTCGATGGCCTCCTGGCTCGTGACCATCACCCACACGCGGCCACCGCAGGCGGCACCCAGCTCCTCGACGATGGTCTGAAGGCTCAGCATAAGGCTTGGGTCCTGGTCGTTTGTAATAAACTGACCCACCTCGTCGACCATAAAGAGCAAACGGAAGTTGCCGCCGTGGGCCGCTGCCTGAGCGTCCACGTAGTCCTTGACCTTTTTGGCAAAGACATCAGGGGCCAAAACCTCGTCCTCAGAACCCTCGAGCCAGTTCCATGCGGCCTTTTCGCTCATGCCGAGCACGCTCTGCAGCACCTCGACGACGTCGTCCTCAAAGTAGCTGTAGGTGTCGCGGGCCTGGAGCCAGGACTCGCCGTTGACGCGCTCAAAGGCCTCGCGGAACTCCTGGGTCTTGCCCAGGGAATCGATGTAGTCCTCGAGCTTTGCAAGCTTGAGGTCCTCGCCGTAGAAGCCGCGCGCCTCGTAGAACATGCGCTCAAAGCCGCGAAGCAGCGCCGTGGGAGCCGTATCGCCCTGCTTCCACTGGCCCGCCTTGCTATCGATGTTAAAGAGGATGGCCTGCGTGGGCACCGAGCAGGCGCGCTCCATGGCAGCCGCGACCATGGGGTCGACGATCTTGCCGTCAAAGTAGCGGATAGCGCTCTTACCGCCGATCTGGCGATTCTCGAGCAGGTAGCTCAGCATCTTGAGGAAGTGCGATTTACCGAAACCGAAGAAGCCACTGATCCACACGCCGATCTTGTCGGTGCGCGCATCGATGGCATCGCCGTAGGCCTTGAAGAACGTGGCAAAGTGCCTCTGCAACTCGCGCGTCACCACGTACTCGTCAAGCTCCTGGCGGATGGACCCATCTTTTGAATCCTGGACCTTGACCACGCCGTTGATGGAGCGGTTGATGTCTTTTGCAAAGAGGTCGTGAATGATCGTGTTGTCCATGGGTGCTCCTTTGGGTTTGGGAACGTTATGGCAAAGGGTTGTTACCGGCGGCAAGGACTTGCCTGCGGGGAGCCGTGCTTACGAGATATCGATGGCGCGGTAGTAGTTGTCGGCCGGCAGACGGTTAAAGAGCTGGAAAGAAGAGCCGTTGAAACTGCCCGGATAGGCGGCGACCACAGGCACCTCATCAAAATCCGCAAGCATGCAGTGGAGAAGCGTGTGCATGCGAAAGAACGGGAAGACCTCGCCCGCGCCGGTGAGGAGAACGACGTCTCCAGGCGCGTGCGGCTCGGTCTGCTCAAGGATGTACGCGGCGACTTTCTCGGGCGAGGCGAACTTGGCCACGTCCTCGAGCACGCGCTGGGTACCGCGGCGCTCCTCTTGGTGCGGGATAGCCTTAAGGACACGGCGCTTTTCGAGAATTGCCAGCACGGCGTCGTAAAGGTTCACGACCTTGAGCGTGCACGGAAGCTTGTCGGCCTCGGCATCGCGTGAAAGGGCGTCAAATAATGCACGCGCCTCAAACTCCAGCGCGGGGTCATAGCAAAAGGTGTGGAAGCCGATCTCATTGCCTATGCCCTTGTTGGCCAAAAAGTCCTCGCTGCACAGGCACTCGCGCAGAAGCTGCGCGCGGCGCTCAAATTCCTGACGGGCGTGCTCGGAGCGGACATGCGCCGCCACGACGCTCTTACGGGAATGGATGCCGATATTGGTGGTGAGATCGGTCGCCGGGGTGATAGCAGGTTCGGCGGCACTGTTGACGGGAGCCACGCTACATCACCACCCTGCCGGTAAGGGCCGCGATTAGCGACTGCTCGCCCAGCTGAACCAAGGCTCGCTCGACATCGGAATCGAGGAAGAGTGGTGACAGGCGCTCGGACTCCGGACCCATACCCTCGCCGATAAGGCCGGCATGGCGGAGCGTCTGGCGGAGCGAGCCCTTAATACGCTTGACCGTGGCCTCAGTCCAGCGGGCAGCGTCCGGATACTCCGTGGTAAAGCGCGTCATAAAGGCGTTGAGGTCAACCGCCGTAAAGGCATAATCAAAGTTTTGAAGGCGCTCCCCCACCTCAACGAGCACGAGCTCGCGCACGATATCGTAGCGGCAGATCATGCTGTAGAAGATGGCCTGGTCTGCCTGCGTGGGGGCACCGGATGCCATGAGGCTGGTTAGGGATGACGCAGCCTCGACGGCGGTATTGGGGTCGATGCCGCGCGCGGCGCATACGGCGTCCGTGGGCACCATGGCGTCGAGGCGGCGAAGGCACACGGTTGCGCGGTTGGCGACCATGCGCTCCGTGGGATATTGAAAGAGGTTCTCGCTCTTTACGCGTACAATGACCCGCTCGTCGCTTGTGCCCTGCATACGCAGGGCAGCGACGATGCGCATCTCATGCGGGAGGAATTGCTCGCGGGTGAGCACCCCCCCCCCGAACGCTTTTTGTGGTTACATCCACAGTACACGCTCCAAGGGTGTCAAAGGCTGTCACAAGTGCGCCGCAACCCGGCAGGCAGGCGCGGCGCACATGACAATAATCATACCTGTTGGTAAAAAAGTTACCACGCCCAGAGTGTCAAATGTTGAGCAACAAAATTTAATCCGGTTAACGGTCATTTTCGCAGCTTAGAAACTTTAACGAGGCCGCCCCAAATCACACTTGCCAGACAACCGCGCTTACGAATGCAGGCACGTACACGCCCAACATCACCCTCCGCTATATTCAACATAGAGTTATACATATGCTTCTATGTAAGGAGTTTCATATGCCTGTCGTAAAGTCTATTTCTGATCAGACGCGCGCACTAACTACCATTCAGGAACGCGAAGATCACATTCAACGTGCCATCACACGTGGCTACGACGACCTCGCTAACGGCCGCATTCGCCCCTGGAAACAGGCGAAGGCCGAGGCGGATCGGATGCGAGCCTCGAGATGATCCCTCCCCCATGTAACCATCCTGTAAATCATAGCGGCGCAGTCGAGTTTTACCGTGATGCGGTCGCGCCGGGCGCTCCACTGTGCTAAAGTATCCCGAACGTTCAAACGACTACGAAGGGGACCTAGAAGATGGCACGTGTGCACAACTTCTCAGCTGGCCCGGCCGCACTGCCCACAAGCGTGCTCGCCGAGATTGCCGACGAGATGATGGACTACCGCGGTTGCGGCATGTCCGTGCTCGAGATGAGCCATCGATCTAGCATGTACCAGCAGATCATCGACGACGCCGAGGCAACCCTGCGTCGCCTGCTGAGCATCCCCGACAACTACCGCGTCCTGTTTTTGCAGGGCGGCGCCACGCTGCAGTTTGCGGGCATCCCCATGAACCTTATGCGCCGCGGCCGCGCCGGCTACATCGTGACCGGCAACTTTGCCAACAAGGCGTACAAAGAGGCCGCCAAGTACGGTGAGGCCGTGCTGCTCGCGAGCTCCGAGGACACCAACTTCGACCGCATTCCCTACATGGCCGACGTCAACGCACGCATTGCCGCCGAGGCCGCGGGCGACGGGCTCGACTACGTCTACATCTGCCAGAACAACACCATCTTTGGCACCATGTACCACGAGCTGCCCAACTGCGGCGATGCGCCGCTGGTCGCCGATGTCTCGAGCTGCTTTCTGTCGCAGCCGCTCGACGTTGAGCGCTACGGGCTCATCTACGCCGGCGCGCAGAAAAACGCCGGCGCCGCGGGCGTGACCGTGGTCATCGTGCGCGACGACCTTATCGCCGAAGGCCCGGCCTATGCGCAGACGCCGCAGTACATGGACCTTAAGACCCAGGCCGCCAAGGGCTCCATGCTCAACACGCCCAACACCTTTGGCATCTACGTGTGCGGCAAGGTGTTCCATTGGGTGGAGCAGACCGGCGGACTTGCCGCCATGGCCGAGCGCAACTGGGCCAAGGCCAACCTGCTCTACGACCTGCTCGAGCACAGTGTGCTGTTCCATGGCACCACACAGGCCGACAGCCGCTCCATCGCCAACGTCACCTTCCGCACCGGCGACGCCGAACTCGACGCGGCCTTTGTCGCAGGCGCGGCCGAGCACCAGATTCAAAACGTCAAGGGCCATCGCTTGGTGGGCGGCATGCGCGCCAGCGTTTACAACGCCGTAACCATGGAAGACGTGCAGGCACTGGCCTCGTACATGAAGGACTTCGAAGCGCAGCATAGTTTGAGTCCGCGATCTAACTAGCCCGCAACGCGCGGGCCGACCAGCCATCTCAGACCACCCTGTATAGATCAAAACCTGCTAAGGAGTTTTCCATGCGCAAGATCAAAACCATCGACGACATCACCAAAGACGGCAAAGTCGAGTTTGGCGAGGGCTACGAGTTTGTAAGCACCGCCGAGGAGGCCGACGCCATCCTGATGCGCTCGACCGACCTGCACGGCTACGAACTGCCCGAGGGCATTCGCGCCATCGCCCGCTGCGGTGCCGGCGTCAACAATATCCCCGTCGAGGAGTATGCCAAGAAGGGCGTCGTCGTCTTTAACTCCCCCGGCGCCAACAGCAACGCCGTCAAGGAGCTCGTCCTGGGCATGTTGGTGCTCTCGAGCCGCGGCGTGGTGCAATCGATGAACTGGGTGCGTGACAACGCCGACGACCCCGAGATTCAGGTCGATGCCGAAAAGGCCAAGAAGGCCTTTGTGGGCCGCGAGCTCAAGGGCAAGCGCATCGGCGTCATCGGCCTGGGCAACGTGGGCTCCAAGGTCGCCAACGCCTGTGTCGACCTGGGCATGGACGTCTACGGCTACGACCCGTTCATTTCCGTCGAGCACGCATGGGTGCTGAGTCGCGAGGTGCAGCGCGTGGGCACGCTCGAGGACCTCTGCCGCGGCTGCGACTACCTCACCGTGCACGTGCCCAGCAAGGCCGATACCATCGGCATGATCAGCACCGAGCAGATCGACCTGCTGGCGCCCGACGCCGTGCTCATCAACTACGCGCGCGAAACCATCATTGACGAGGACGCCGTCGACGCTGCCCTGCGCGAGGGCAAGCTCAGCTGGTTTAGCTGCGACTTTGCCACGCCCAAGACCGTCAAGATGCCCAACACGTTTATCACCACGCATTCGGGCGCCGGCACCGGCGAGGCCGAGGCCAACTGCGCCGACATGGCCATCAGCGAGCTCAAAGATTACCTGGAAAACGGCAACATCGCGCACAGCGTCAACTACCCCGCCTGCAGCATGGGCAAGGCGCGCGCCGCAAGCCGCATTGCTTGCCTGCATGCCAACGTGCCCAACATGATCGGCCAGATCACGGCCATTCTCGCCAAGGACAACGCCAACGTGCAGCGCATGACCAACGAATCCGCCGGCGAGAACGCCTACACCATGTTCGACACCGACGAGCACCTGGACAGCAGCACCATCGAGGCGCTCAAGCAGATTCCGTCGATGTATCGCGTGCGCGTGATCAAGTAGCGCCGGCTGATCTGACGGGCAGTTCCCCATGTGGCCTATCCGTCACTGACATTGGATGCCCGCGGGGGCGCCTTTCGCACGAGAGGCGCCCCCGTTTTTGTGAGCACTCCATTAAATGCACCGCGCCGCTTCTTGGCATACAATCTGTATGTTGACCTAACTATCTGTGAGGTGCCTATGGTTGATACAGATTTTGCTTGGCGGCTTACGCAAGGACTCGTGCGAATCGACAGTTCCGACCCAGGTGCGTATGAGGGCGAGATTGAGCGCTATATCAAAGCGTTGATTGAGGAACGGTTGGCGCAGCTGAGCCATCCGGTGCTCCATGCCGTGCAGGTTGAGGAACTCGAGGTGCTCCCCGGACGCCGCAACCTTATGATTACCATACCGGGCGTGAGCGACGAGCCGCGGCTGGTCTATATCTGCCACATGGATACCGTCACCTTGGGCGACGGCTGGGATACAGGCATTCCGCCGCTCGGAGCAATCGTGCGTGACGATAAACTCTATGGCCGCGGTGCCTGCGATATGAAGGGTGGCCTGGCCTGCGCCATTTCCGCACTGTTCCATACGCTCGAGCGCATGACGGCAAGCGGTGAGCTGCCCCGACGTGGCTTTTCGCTCATCTGCTCGGTCGACGAGGAAGACTTTATGCGTGGCTCCGAGGCGGCCATTGATGCCGGCTGGGTCGGTTCGCGCGAATGGGTGCTGGACACCGAGCCCACCGACGGACAGATCCAGGTGGCGCACAAGGGGCGCACATGGTTCGAGATTGAGATGGCAGGCGTCACGGCGCACGCGAGCCAGCCTTGGAAGGGCGCCGACGCCGTCGCCGCCATGGCAGAGGTCGTCTGCGCGTTGCGCCGCGCGTTCATGGCGCTGCCCGTACACGATGAGCTGGGGCCATCGACCATCACGTTTGGACAGATCGAGGGCGGCTACCGCCCCTATGTCGTGCCCGACCATGCCAAGGTCTGGGTCGATATGCGCCTGGCCCCGCCGACTGATACGGCCGCCGCGACGCGCATGGTAGAGCAGGCCATCGCCGGCGCCGAAGCCGCGGTCCCCGGCTGCCATGGAAGCTATACCGTGACAGGCGACCGCCCCGCCATCGAGCGCGATCCAAGCTCTCCTCTTCTGGCTGCACTCAAGCGTGCCGCCGATGACGTGACGGGCACAGACACGACCGTCGGCTTCTTTACCGGCTACACCGACACTGCCGTCATTGCCGGCAAGACAGGCAACCGCAATTGTATGAGCTACGGCCCCGGCTCGTTGGCGCTCGCGCACAAGCCCAACGAGTATGTGCCCCATGCCGATATCGTTCGCTGCCAAAACGTGCTCATCGCGCTTGCCGATAACACGCTCTGGGACGCAAGCGGCCAAGTTGGGGCATAATAAGCCGCGAACAAACCGACTCGCGCGTTAGGACCGCCCATGAAAGCACTTCCGTTTCCCTGCATCCGCCCAGCTCAGGACCGCGTGCTCGAGGCGCTGCCTGCGATGGGCGGTATCCTGAGCGGCAACGACGCCCTGCGCGGCGCCATTGCTGACGGCCTAATGCTCAAGGATCCAGGCGCGGCGTATTACGTGTACGAGTGTTCGGGAGAGCTGGGACGCGTGACGGGCGTTGTGGCAATTAACCCGGTTGGTGTACTGACGGACGACAACGCGTCCTCCGCAGATGCGGCCGCAGCCGCCCGCGCAATCGCCGAGCTTAAGGTGCAGCCTCGCCCTGTAACGCTCGCCTACGAAGCCTCGCCCGTCATGGATATCATCCTCGGCGCCGCCAAAGAAGGCGCGTCGCTCTATGCCGTCACCGACCCCGCCGGCATTACGCACCGTGTGTGGGAGGTCAAGCGCGAGGACGCCGTTGCTGCCATCCGTGCCATGCTCGATCAGGCACCCGACCCCGTGTTCGCCGGTGACTCCGCCTATGCCGCCGCACTGGCTGGGGCATCGCAGATTCTGGCCGATGAGGCCCGTGCCGCCGGAACGTACACCGGCAAAGAGCCGTTCAACTTTGCCGTAGCTGCGCTCTTCCCCGCCGCGCAGGTCAGCGGCGGCGCGCCGCAGGTTCCGACGGGTCTGCTCACTCACCAGATCTCACGGTTCTAGCGGACTCAAACGCGAAGCTGGAAAACCCAGCATCCAAACAAACAAGGGGCGGGGATGCAATGCCCGTGCATGCATCCCCGCCCCTTTCGCATCAAGCAATTTCGCCGGCAAACCGCGCCGCAACGCCAGCGCTACCCGCGCTGCGGGCCTACTGCCGCTACAAGCGGTTCAAGCCCCAGCTCGCGCGCGTAATCCTCCTGCGTAAAGACTTCGACCAACTCAAACGTGTCGGATTCGTCGTCAAACGCAAAATGCAGCACTGAGCAGTTGCCCGGCACGCGTTCGCGCTCGTCGGCCGCCGCGCCCCGCACGTGGTCCAAAAACTCCTTGATAGCTGAGCCATGACTTACCGCGAGCACGCACGTATGGTCCGGACGCTGCATAAGATCGGTCAGCGTCGCCACCATGCGCGTGCGCACCTGGATCTGGCCCTCGCCGCCAAACTGCCGATAGAAGTCGCGCCACGGGCGCTCGGGCATAAGCATCACGCGCTCGGCCTCAAAGTCGCCAAAGAACCACTCACGCAGGCCGTCCAGGCGCTCGTACGCCAAGCCCGGCCACAAGTTGGCAATAGTCTGCTCGGTGCGATGAAGCGTAGAGGTGTAGGCATGATCGGGCTCAATGCCGCGCGCACGTAAAAACATGCCGGCGCGCGCCGCCTGGTCGCAACCCAACCGCGTAAGCGGCGAGTCACTCCACCCCTGAATGATACGCTTAAGGTTGAATATCGTCTGTCCATGACGGACCAGATACAGATCTTTATTCATAGGGGTCCTTTCGTTCGTTACCAACCCAAGAGCGAAAACGCCCCGTCGCAATAGCCAAAATGAAGCACGGCACCGTTGTCGGGTAGCTCTCCCCCGCCAGTCACATACTCAAGAAACTCCTGGCAGGCTGAGCCGTGGGAAACCGCCAGCACGCAGTCGTGCTGCGGCCTGGCCATGATGCGGGACAGCGCCGCGACCATGCGCGACTGAAGCCGCACTTCCGACTCGCCGCCAAAGGCCACCGGATAATCGCCCCAGGGCTGCGGCGGCATCTCGCGATTTGATGTGCCCTCCAGCGAGCCAAAATGCCACTCACGCAGGGCATCGACCAGCTCAATGGAACGGCCCTCGCCAACGATAAGCTCGGCCGTATGCCGCGCCCGGCCCAACGGCGAGGAATACACATGATCAAAGGCCACGCCACGCGCCGCAAACGCCGTACGCGCCGTCAGCGCCTGCTCGCGCCCGCGCGCCGTAAGCGGCGAATCGTGCCAGCCCTGCAAAATGCTCTGCACATTGAGCTCAGTCTGCCCATGCCGCACCAAATACAGATCTGCCACACACCCTCCCCTCGTACCACCACAAAGGGGACAGGAGCCTTTGTGGTGATTTTGCCGCCGGATTGCACCGCAACGACGCACAACTACAGCAGCACGTCGGCAAGCGGACGCTTGGGTACGTGGTGCACCCGCGCCTCGTCGCGCCAATAATTGATGGAGCCGTCGGGGTTGGAATCGATCGCATCGATCACCTGTGTCTCGGCCGGAATGCCAAACGCCATGATCAGCTTGAGCTCATACTTGTCGTTATCGAGCCCCATGGCATCGATCGCGTGGGGCGTAAAGGCCTTGAACATGCAGGCTGCCACCTCGGGCGTGGCGCTGCGGGCGGCGAGCATCATCGTCTGCGCGGTAATGCCCGTGTCGACATCGGTAATGGGAGCGGCGGGCTTGCCCGGAACGGCGCGCTCAGCAAGAATCGCGATGTAGCCGGTCGGGCGCTCGCCCTCATCGGGACCCGGCCAATCCTTGAGCGCACCGGCCCATGCAAGCTCGTCAAATACACGCGCGCAGTCCTCTGCACCGCTCACCACGTTAAAGCGCAGACGCTGAGCATTGGCGCCGCAGGGAGCCAGGTGCGCCAGTTCCGCCAGCTCGAGCAAAAACTCGCGCGGCACGCGCATGGACTCGTCAAAACGGCGGCACGTACGGGCGCGGCGGACCAGCGCGTCAAACGTGTCCAGGCCAAGCTTTTCGCAGCCCTGCTTTGCCATCGATTCTGCGCTTACCGGCGCTGCGGGAACTGCTTCGTTCATAAGACCCCCAATAAAAGCCAATTGTTCTTAAGAAAATCTAACCTAAAACGTAGGCAATTACACACAGCGGCGCAATGTTCCACACCTGTTGAATATTCCGCATCCAAACGGGAACAAAGGTAACAATTCGGGAAGATGAGGCTCCCATTCGCCCTTCCCGCCCCACGCGACGGCGCCCTTGGGCGATACTGGTTGCAAGAGCTACGGCTTACGCCGCACGGAAAGGAGACATCATGGGCATCTTTAAGAACGATGACAAGCAATCGAGCGCGTTTGGATTTGACGAGAAAAGCATGGCAGGCAAGGCCGTCAAGGCCGTGCGCTGGATTTACGCCATCACGGGCGTCTTGGCGCTCGTCGCCGGCATCGCACTGCTGTTTGCGCCCGCCAAATCCCTCGTCTTCCTGACGACCGTCTTGGGCATCTACTTTGTGATCACGGCCGCGATCAGGCTGTTTACCGCTGTTTTCGAGCCGCTGCTGCCCACCGGCTGGCGCGTTACGAGCATCATCTCCAACCTGCTCATCATTCTGGGCGGCGTCATAATCCTGCGCAACCAGGCCTTCTCGACCGCGACGCTCACCACGCTCGTGGTGGTCGTCGCCGGCTTTGGCTGGATCGTCGAGGGCGTCATGTCGATTCTGGAATCCGAGCTTTCCGCCAACCGCGCCCTCGCCATCCTGAGCGGCGCGCTCTCCATCATCGCGGGCATGTTCGTGTTTATCTATCCGCTGTGGTCGGCCAAGATGCTCGTCATCTTTAGCGGTGCCGCGCTGCTGGTGTTTGGCGTGACGCTCATTGTTCGCGCCATTCAGTTTGGCAAACTGGTGCGCTAGATGCCAAAGACGCTCTTTATTGATGCCGACGCCTGCCCGGTCACGCGCGAGTCGATTGACTGCGCGCGGCGGGCGGGCGTCGCCGTTGTTATCGCCGGCAACAGCACGCAAAACCTGGAACGGCACATTCGCCGCGACGACCCGCGCGATGCCGAGCACGCGCGACGCGGCTTTTGGGTCACGACGCTCGACGTGAGCGTGGGCGCCGACAGCGCCGACTTTGCC
This sequence comes from uncultured Collinsella sp., assembly GCA_905194675.1. Classification (GTDB taxonomy): domain Bacteria; phylum Actinomycetota; class Coriobacteriia; order Coriobacteriales; family Coriobacteriaceae; genus Collinsella. The sequence continues at coordinate 65,604 of CAJJTG010000006.1, forward strand.
ATTGTCGAACGCCTGCAGGCGGGCGACGTGGTCGTGACGCAGGACATTGGCTTGGCGAGCATGGTGCTCGGGCGCGATGCCGCCGCTATCGGTGTGCGCGGGCGCGTCTACGACAAAGCAACCATCGACATGCAGCTGTTTATTCGCCACGAGGAAAAGAAGGTACGCCGCGCCGGCGGACGCACTCGCGGTCCGGCAGCATTTACCAGCGAAGACCGCGCCCGCTTTAAACGCAACCTCACCGAGTTGCTGCACTAACCAAGGTAGATTTTTGAGACATGCCTAAAATCTACCTTTTTGTTTTGAGCGGTGTGAGCGCTCGGAATCCATGGCTCAACAAAAAACGGGCTTCAAAATGCCATGCGTCGCCGCATTGCGCAGGCGCTGAGCATGGCTATTTGAAGCCCATTTTTTAGGCCTACTTAGAGGCCAACGGCGGAGAGGATGAGGCCCCAGCCAGCGCCGATGACGTACATCATGATCAGGAACACGGCATTTTCGCGGGCGCTGCGGTTGGTGCGGAACAGCACCAGATAACCCACGCCGGCGGAAATGAGCGTGCCGGCGAGCATCGGCGCCAGTTGCAGCGCGCCTTCCAGATACAGCTGTGTAATGACCACGCTCGCCGAGCAATTGGGAATCAGCCCGACAAGCGCCGAACCCAGGACAGCGAGTGTCTCGTTGCCGCGCAGGAACTGCTCGATCGCGGACTCGCCGAACGTCTCGAGCACGGCGACCAGAATCAGCGTCACCAGAAAAATGAATACCGAGACCTGCACGGTGTGCGAGATCGCACTGCGGACGATCGACAGGACAGGCGTCCCTTCGTGGGAGTGAGAGTGACCGTGACCATCATGGTGTTCATGTTCGCCCTCATGACCGTGATCGTGGCCATGTCCGTGTTCGTGCTCGTCCTCGTCTTCATCACAACCGCAATGGTCGCGCTCGCACAGCTCGTGGATGTGGTCGGCGCTCACGCCTGCCTCGGCCACCTCGTCGATGATGTCACCGCCGCTGTGGTCGTCGTGCGCGCAGTTCACGTGGGCCGGGTTGGCCGAGGTTCCCAGCACGGTACGGCGAATCGCCGCGTGCGCGCGGGCGTTACGGCGCAGGCCGCGAATGGCAGCGTCCACGATAAAACCCGTGACCAGTGCGATAAGCGCTTTCGAAGCCAAAAGCATCGCCATAGTCTGCACGGGAACCTGCTCGGCAAGTAGCAGCGGCAGCATCTCGTCGGAGGTCGAAAGGAACACCGCCACCAACGTGCCCAAGGTCACGACACGGCCGGCGTACAGCGTTGCTGCCATGGCCGAAAATCCGCACTGCGGCACAATGCCCAGCAGCGAGCCAACCACGGGACCCGCAGCGCCGGCGCGCTTGATAGCGCCGTTGACGCGGTCGCCCGCAACGTGCTCAAGTGTCTCGAGAGCAAGATACGTCACCAACAAAAACGGCAGCAGCGACAGCGTGTCCTTGCCGGCGTCGAGCAGAATATCAATCAGTAAATCCATGACGGATGGAACCTTTCGTGTCTTTCGGCAGCATTGTAAAAGTCCTAGCGGTCAACTAGGGTATTGTAGTTGTCCCGGGCGCGGTGCCAATAGTTGCCCATGGTAAACTATCATCTCGCCACAACTCAGTAACCCCGAGCCGCGCGACGCGGCCCGTCCAAGGAGCAGCCTATGAACGTTTCGCAAGCACTTGAATACGAGCGCCAGCCGTTTATTCCCATGTTTATCTATGGCGACCACGGTGCCATGGAGTCCGAACGCCAGAAGGGCGAAGAGGCCCTCAAGGTGCTCGAGACCGAGTATTTTACTGCCGAGGACGACCCCGGCTTCGACTTTGCCACCGTGCGCGACCTGGCCGACCGCAACCGCGACCTTTGCGACCAGATTGGGGAGGCACGCCTGCGCAATGTGACGCCCGCGACGCTCTCGCGCGGCCTGTCCGACGCCGACACCTGCGCCGCCATCGGCAAAATGCAAAAGCGCACCGCCGCGTCCGTTATGCGCGAGATCCGCGGTGACCGCGACGCGCTCGGCGTGGCCTACGCCCGCAAGCCCATCCAGGGCACCGTGCTCGGTGTCGACATCGAGACCACCGGCCGTGCACCCGAACGCGGTTATATCATCAACGTCGGCTGGGAGATCATGGAACTCACCAGCGACGCCATCCCGCACGACGCCGAGGCGCACTACTGTGGCCTGCCCGACATCTACCGCGGCGAGGATGTACCGCTGTCGAATATCCACCACATCACCTGGAACGACATCGACGGCAAAAAGCCGTTCCGCGAGAACAAGGAACTGCAGAAGCAGCTGCTCAAGCTCATGAAGAAGTACCCGTACATGGCACACAACGCCGCGTTTGAGGACAGCTGGTTCAAGATCCACCTGGACGGCTACGCCGAGGCACGCCGCGCGGGTAAGATCATCGTCATCGACTCGCGCCAGATCTGCCGCAGCCTGGACGCCGACGTGCGCTCGCTCCCCCGCGAGTCCGCCCCAGCCGCGCTCGAGAACTGGGCGCGCCGCCGTGGAACCCTCGCCGCCGACGCCAACGAGCAGCACCTGGGCTTGGACGACACCGACCTCATGCTCCGCACCGTCCAAGCCGAGTTCAACCTCAAGAACCTATTCGCGAAATAACCGATCCATCTGCGGGAGCGCCTGCCAGGCACAGCGCAATCCGTCTGGGCACACCGGCACGCAGTAAACTAGGGCGCAGCCTTATGGCTGCACCCTAGTTTTCATCAAAACGAGCAAATACGCGTGCTTCACATAGTCGGCAGGTTGGCCCACCTACATTTTTCGAGTTGTTCGGCCAGCTGAACCACTAGTCAAGGCCCCTTGAACCGCAATCGAGCGCTATAGTCGCCCCAATTTCGCAACCAAGCCCTATAAATCTACCTGAATCAATTCGAATAGGACGTTGCGATCGCACCATTCGTATAGGATAAGGCCGAATAACTCAAATTATGTTGGTGAGGCATCTGAGCGGTCGGCAAAAACGCTTAGAAGCTACGAATCCGCGGTAGCGCACAGAGATGTGGTGTAAGAGGCGGGGCATGCCCCGCCTCCGCCCTTTCCTGAAAGG
>CAJJTG010000007.1 GCA_905194675.1 uncultured Collinsella sp.
CCTCTTTGGCGGCAGCGTCAACAACGAGTTCACCAAGATCGTCCAGACGCGTCCCAACACGCACCTCGTGACCAATATGAACTTGCCACTCCTTATTCAGCTGCTGTTCGTACCCGATTCCACTCCGATCGACGAGGCCATTCGCCAGATCGTCGAGGCGGACGACACTAAGGTCAAGTACGTCAACGACCTGCTGGGGCAGGCCGAACTCGATGAGTTTTAATCGTTAGGAGCACATCATGATTCAGATGATTCGTGTAGATTATCGACTGCTTCACGGCCAGGTTGCCGTTAGCTGGACCTCGGCTCTGGGTGCCGACTGCATCCTGTTAGTGAGCGACACGGTCCTCAATGACAAGCTTCGTCTGCAGGCCCTGTCCCTTGCAAAGCCCGAAGGATGCAAGGTCGTCGTCAAAAACACCGAGGATGCTGTCAAGGCGCTCCAGAGCGGTGTGACCGATAAGTACAAACTCTTCGTGGTTTGCGAGACGATTCAGCAGGCCGGTGCCGTCGCCAAGGCGATGGGAGTCAAGAAGATCAACCTCGGCAACGTTGCCTTTAGCGAGAATGCCCGCCAGGTCTCGACGAGCGTGTTCCTCACGCCCGAGAACGAGGCCTACGTGAAGGAGCTGCTCGGCGAGGGCTATGAACTGTTCATTCAGATGATTCCGGCAGATGCGAAGACTGACGCCGCGAAGGTCATCGGTTAGGGGCCGTCATGGTTATCAGGACAATCCTGATTTTCCTTATTGCCCTTTTGGGTTATTCCGAGTGGCTGACGGGCACGAGCTACCTCCAGCGCCCGATCGTGCTCGGACCTCTGGTTGGCCTTGTCATGGGCGACATGGTGACCGGCACGATCATGGGCGCCACGATGGAGCTTGCCATGGTCGGCGCCATCTCGGTCGGCGCCTATAACCCGCCCGATACGATTTCCGGCACTATCCTGGGCGTATCTCTTGCCATGCAGGCCGGCGCGGACGCTTCGGCGGCCCTGACCCTGGGTATTCCTATCGCCACGATCGTCCTGGCGCTCGACACGGCCCTGGGCCAACCGGTCATGCTGCTGCTGGTGCACCGTATCGACAAAAACGTCGAGGACGGAGACACCAAGGCCATCACGCGCAACATGCTCATCGCCGGTTACGCGCAGAGCTGGTGCGGCCTGCTGATTATTCCCCTGGCATTCTTCTTTGGTGCCGATGCTGTTGCCAGCCTGCTCAACATCATCCCCGATTTCGTTCAGACCGGCATGGATGTCGCCGCCGCCTTCTTGCCCGCACTCGGCTTTGCGATGCTGGCGCAGATGATTATGAACAAAACAGTGGCTCCGTTCTTCTTCGCTGGCTTCTTCCTCGTCGCCTACTTTGGCATTAGCACGACGGGCGTGGCGATCTTTGCCGCGATCATCGTCGTCGCGATGACGGTTTTGGGTGATAAGAAAAAAGCGGAGCAGCCCGCAGCAGCAACCGAGGATCCTGCGATTGGGAGTGGGTTCGATGAGTTTTAAGTTTGAGTCTTCTTACGACGGGCTGATTTCCCGCGCAGACCTTAAGAAGCTGTTCTGGCGCTCGATTCCCTATGAGCATTCCTGGAACTACGAGCGTATGGGCCATATCGGCTTTATGTGGGCCCTTATGCCGATCCTTCTCAAGCTGTATCCGCAGGATGCGGACTTTAAGGCCGCCCTTAAGCGCCATATGGAGCTCTATAACGTCACGCCGTACATCTCGACGCTTCCCATGTCCATCGCCGCTGCAATGGAGGAGCTCAACGCTACTGACGATAGCTTTGACACGAGCGCGATCTCTAATGTCAAGCTTGCTTTGATGGGGCCGCTGTCCGGCGTGGGCGATGCTTTCTACTGGGGCACGCTGCGAATTTTGGCAACGGGTGTCGGCACGTCGCTAGCGCTGCAGGGCTCTATTCTTGGCCCGATTTTGTTCCTGCTCGTGTTCAACGTTCCTCACTACATCATCCGTTACCTGCTGACGTTTGTGGGATATCGCTTTGGCTCGGACATGATCAGCAAGGTCCAGGAATCGGGCATTATGGACACGATCGTCAAGATGGCCTCTATCATGGGCGCCATGGTGATCGGTGCTATGACCATGGAGATGGTCACCGTGGACATTCCGCTCATGGTCGGTGCGGGCGATGGTGCTCAGACGCTCGCCGAGCTGCTCAACGGAATCTTCCCGGGCTTTGTCACGATGGGGCTGTTTGGAATTGTCTATCTCATGCTCAAGAAGAAGATGAATCCGCTGCTCATCATGCTTGTGATCCTGCTCGTGAGTATCGCTGGCGCGTTCTTTGGAGTGCTTGGTGTCCAGTAGGGTATCCGTCATAATGAAAACAATGTAAGAGGGGGCGTCGCGCACACTGTGCTGCGGCGCCCTTTTGCCGAAAGGTGGACAAGATGGAGTATCCGCAGCTTGCCGTCATGAATATCAGCCATCGTTATTTTGACCTTGAGGAATTCTTTTCTTCGGCAGCGGCCTCGGGCTACACGTGTTGCGAGCTTTGGACCGGGGCGATGCATCTGTATGTCGATTGCCATGGATACGATTCGCTCGAGCAGGTGCGGGAGCTGTCACAGCGGTATGGGGTTCGGATTGTGGGGCTTTGTCCCGAACAGAACAACCCCAAGCCGTGGAATATCGCGGCGCGCGGGAATGAGGCGCGCGCCCGCACGCTCGCGTACTTTAAGAACGTTGTGGATATCGCGGCGGAACTTGGAGCCGAGCAGGTCATGGTCTCGAGCGGCTGGGCATTTTTGAACGAGCCGATCGAGGACGCGTGGGGTCGCAGCGCCTCGATGCTGCGTGCGATTGCCGAGCATGCGGGAGAGCGCGGCGTGCGACTGGTGCTCGAGGCCCTACAGCCGGTTGAGTCGATGATCGTGAACTCGGCGGCCGACACGAAGCGCATGATCGAGGCAGTTGATCATCCGGCACTTAAGGCGTGTCTGGATATGGGCGCTATGGCGGTGGCGGGGGATACCATCGACGATTATTTCGATCTGCTTGGCGATGATGTCGCCCACGTGCATTTTGTCGATGTTGCGGCAGATGGCACGACGCATCTTGCCTGGGGTGACGGCAACCGCGATATGCGCGCTGACCTAGATAGGCTGGTGGCGCGTGGCTATCGCGGCGTTGTTTCGGCTGAAACCTATGACGGGCGCTATTTTGCCGATCCCGCAGCTGCCGATGCTCAGGTTATGGCGGAGTACCGACGCGCGATTGGCGCCTAAGTGGGACAGGGCGCCGAGTTGGCGTTTGACGCTTTTTGAGAAACGGGACGTGCTTTCCGCTTGAGGCTTCTGGCGGAAAGCACGTCCCAGAACAGGCGCTCAGAATGGGACACACTTTCCGCTGAGGACCTCAACCGGAAACCGCATCCCAGTTTTTGGCTGGCGGGCGGGACGCGCTTTCCCCTATGTTTCCAAATGAATACGCTATGAGCTGCAAGCGACGATTCTCCCCGCAAACACTCTAGTATGCTAAAGTACCCAGAAAACCGGCGGAGCTATGCCGGTCTTCTGTTCTATATGAAACACAGCATGAGGAGGCTCATCAGATGACGGCCACACCGTGGGGATTCCGGGACATATTGCCCGAGGAGGCTCAGGCGCGCGAGGAGATTGCGCTGACGGTGAAGGGCTGCTTCAGGGAGCATCATTACCTTCCGGTCGAGACGCCGCTACTCGAGGACAAGGGTTCGCTCGAGGAAGGCGGCCGCATCGCGGATACTCCGTTCAAGCTTTTTGACGACGACGGCCGCTTGTTGGTGGTCCGTCCCGACAACACGCTGCCGATCGTACGCCTGGTTTCGACCCGCATGCGCGCTGCCGACCTGCCCCTGCGCCTTCGCTACGAGGCGCCGGTGGTTCGTGAGTGTCAGCGAAATGCCGGTGGTTCGCGCCAGTTTACACAGTTGGGCTTTGAGCTTATCGGTGCGGGCGATACCGCGGGCGATGTCGAGATCGTCTCGCTCGTGGCCGAGGCCGTGCGCAAGCTGGCACTGCCCGATGCGCGCATTATCGCAGGTAGCGTACGCCCGTTTAAGGAGCTGCTCGCGGCGTGCGAGGATCGCGAGCTGGCCGCCGAGGCCCTGCGCTGTGTGCACGCCAACGACTTTGTGGGGCTCGATGCCCGCGTGACGGCAAGCGCCGAGTCCGATGCCGTCAAGGCCGCCATTAGCGAGCTGCCGCGCCTACACGGCGGAGCCGAGGTGCTTGACCGCGTGGACGCGCTGCTGGAGACCGCCGGTATCGTCGCGCCGCTGACGCGCGAGCTGCGTGCCCTGGTCGAGGGCCTGGCTCCCGAGGACGCCCAGGTGCTGTCCTTCGACTTCTCCATAATGAACTCGTTTGATTACTATACGGGCCTGGTCTTTAAGGCCTATGCCGGCGGCCTACCCGATCCGGTCGGTTCGGGCGGACGCTACGACTCCATCTTTACCGGTTCATTTGGCGACGGCATCGAGGTGCCGGCGGCGGGCTTCGCCTTTTCGCTCGAGCGCCTGGAGGCCGCGCGCACCTCGGCCGAGGATGCCGCTTCCGATGGCGACCACGCCGCGGGCCGTGGTGCCGAGGGCCCGCTGCGCATCGCCGTGCCCAAGGGCTCGCTTAAGGCCGACACGCTCGACGTGCTCGAGGCCGCGGGCTTGGATGTCTCGGAGCTGCGCGACCCCGGCCGTCACCTGATCGTGCGCGGCCGCGACACGCGTGCCGGCGAGGGTGCGGTCGGCGATATCGAGTTTGTCATCGTGCGTCCCAGCGACGCGCCCGCCTTTGTGGGCTGCGGCGGTGCCGACTGCGGCATCTGCGGCTGGGACTCACTCATCGAGGCCGACCTCAACCTGCTACAGCTGGTCGATCTGGGCTACGGCCTGTGCACCTTTATCGAGGCGGAGCCCGCATGGCGCGCCGGTCAGGCCGAGCGCAACTATGCCCGTCGCGGGTCGCTTCGCGTGGCAACCAAATACCCGCGCATCGCGAGTGCCTGGTATGCCGAGCGCGGCGTGAACGCCGACATCGTTTCGCTGCATGGCAATATTGAGCTGGGGCCCATCGTCGGCATGACCGATCGCATCGTAGACATTACCGCCACGGGTGCCACCCTGCGCGACAACGACCTGGTCATCACTGGCCGCATCATGGACTGCACGGCCCGCTTCTTTGTCAATCCGGGCGCCGCACGCCTGGATCCGCGCGTGCGCAACCTGGCCGATCGCCTGGCTGCGGCTGTTAAGGACAAGCATTTTGAGCCCGTCGCGGGCTCGGCACAATAGCGCGAGCGCGCACGGGCGCCCCAACGTCCGGGCTGCGGGCCGATTGGCGCCGCCGCCCGGCCTCTCGTTTTTCGAACACAACCTCGACCGATAGGGGATACCGATATGAAGACCATTAAGCTTGCTCCCGGTGAGCGCCTCGTTACCAACCAGCTCAACCGCAAGGGCGTCCTGCCGCAAAACATCGTCGACGCCGCCCGCGATATCGTGGCCAACGTGCGTGCTAACGGCGATGCCGCGGTGTGCGATTACTGTCAGCGTTTTGACGGTGTTGAGCTGCAGAGCTTCCGCCTGCCGCAAGAGCAGATCGATGCCGCGCTTGAGGGCCTCGACCCGGCCTTTGTCGCCGCGCTCGAGAAGGCCGCGCGCCAGATTCGCGAGTTCCACCAGCGTGAGGTCGAGCAGAGCTGGTTTACCACGCGGCCAGACGGCACGATGCTCGGCGTCAAGGTGACCCCGCTCGCCGCGGCCGGCATCTACGTGCCGGGCGGTCGTGCGCAGTATCCTTCCACGGTGCTCATGAACGCTATCCCTGCCAAGGTTGCCGGCGTCAAGCGCGTAGTTATGGTGACCCCGCCGCAAAAAGACGGCCTGATCAGCCCCTACACGCTCGCCGCGGCAAAGCTCGGCGGCGTGGACGAGATCTATATGGTGGGCGGCGCCCAGGCCGTGGCCGCGCTGGCGTACGGCACCGAGACCATTCCGCGCGTCGACAAAATCACCGGCCCGGGCAACGCCTTTGTTGCCGCGGCCAAGCAGATTGTCTCGGGCGACGTGGGTATCGACATGGTCGCCGGTCCCTCCGAGGTCTGCGTGCTGGCCGATGCCTCGGCCAAACCTATGGTGGTCGCGGCCGACCTGATGGCGCAGGCCGAGCACGATCCGCTGGCAGCCTGCTATCTGGTGACCTGCGACGAGCAGTTTGCGCGCGAGGTCGAGGCCGGCATCGACATCCTGGTGGCGCAGTCCCCGCGCGCCGAGATCACGCGCGCCTCGCTCGATAACGAGGGCACCATCGTGGTTGCCGCCGACATGGCTGCCGCCGTCGAGGCCGTGAACACCGTGGCGCCCGAGCACCTTGAGCTGCACTGCAAGGACGCGATGGGCCTGCTCGGCGGCATTCGCAACGCCGGCGCCATCTTTGTGGGCGCTTGGAGCTCCGAGCCGCTCGGCGATTACGTCACCGGCCCCAACCACACGCTGCCGACCGGCGGCACGGCCATGTTCTCCAACCCGCTTTCGGTCGAAGAGTTCGTTAAGCGCTCGAGCGTTATCTGCTATACGCCCGAGGGCCTGCTCTCCGACGCTCCCGCTACGCAGCGCCTGGCCGAGGCCGAGGGTCTGTGGGCACACGCGCTTTCGGCCGCACTGCGCCGCCGCGTGTTGGAGCAGGGCGAGGATGCCGTGAGCGCCGAGTCGCTCGCCGCGGCCGACCTGACCAAGGTTGCCTGGCCGGGCGACGCCGTGGCGACGGTTGCCGAGGGCGTGGACCTGGCGGCTGCAAGCGCGGATGGCGCCGGCGCGACTGGCAAGGAGGCCTAATATGGCCGAACTCACGCCGCGCATGAAGGAGCTCGTCCAGCCCTACTTGGCCGGCATTGAGCCCTACGATCCCAACTTTACGCCCACGCGCATCAACCTTTCGGCAAACGAGAACACCTACCCCGTGCCGGCCGACGTGCGCGAGGCGGTTGATGCGGCGCTTGCCGCCACGCCGCTCAACCGCTATCCCGACCCCATGTCCAACGACCTGCGCGACGAGCTTGCCGCTTGGCATGGCGTGACGCGCGAGAATGTCTGCGTGGGCAACGGCGGCGACGAGCTGCTCTATAACTACCTGTTGGCGTTTGGCGGCGCGGGACGGACCCTGCTCAACTGCCCGCCGTGCTTTAGCGAGTATGCGTTCTTTGCGTCGCTCTGTCAGACCGAGGTGCGCGACGTGTGGCGCGACCCCGCGACCTTTGAGCTCGACCAGGCAGCCGTGCTTGCGGCGGCGTCCGAGTGCAACCTGGCCATCGTGACCTCGCCCAACAATCCCACGGGCGACGTGGCGCCGCTCGACTTTGTCGCGGCGCTGTGCGATGCGTGCCCCGGCATGGTCATGGTCGACGAGGCCTACGTTGAGTTTGCCGACGATTCGTTTGGCGCGGCCACCACGGCGCAGGGGCTTATCGCCGAGCATCCCAACCTGGTGATTCTGCATACGCTGTCCAAGGCGTTTGGCGCCGCCGGCACGCGTCTGGGCTATGTGATCGCGGCGCCCGAGGTCATCGATGTGTTCGCGGCGATTCGCCAGATCTATTCGGTCAATGTGCTGAGCCAGGCCGCAGCGCTTGCCTGCGTGCGTGCCCGCGATGCGTATGCACCCGTGGTGGCGCAAGTTACATCCGAGCGCGAGCGCGAGTTGTGCACCCTGCGCGCAATGGCTGCCGAGGGCATGCCCGTGGAGGCATGGCCGAGCGCGGCGAATTTTGTGCTCGTGCGCACGCCGCATGCCACGCGCGTGCGCGAGCGTCTGCGCGACGAGTATTCGATTCTGGTGCGCGACTTTAGCTACGCGCCGGGGCTCGCGGACTGCCTGCGCATTACCGTGGGCACCCCGCAGGAAAACGACGAGGTGCTGGCCGCGTTTGCCGCGCTGGTGAAGGAGGAGATGTAGATGGACCGCTATGCCGAGGTAACCCGCAAGACGGGCGAGACCGACATTGTCGTAAAGCTCGACCTGGACGGAAGCGGCGTGTGCGATATCTCGACCGGCGTGCCGTTTTTCGACCACATGCTCAACGCCTTTGGCCGCCATGGTCTGTTCGATCTGACGGTGCACGCGGTGGGCGACGTCGAGGTCGATGCGCACCACACCGTCGAGGACACGGGTATTGTGCTGGGCGAGGCGTTTTGTCAGGCGCTGGGCGACAAGGCGGGCATTACGCGCTTTGCCGACGCGGCGATCGCCATGGACGAGACGCTTGTGATGGCTGCTGTTGATATTTCGGGCCGCGGGCAGGCCTACTGCGAGCTGCCCGTGCCCACCGAGCGCGTGGGCAGCTTTGATACCGAGCTGGCCGTCGAGTTCTTCTACGCCTTCGCGCGCGATGCCAAGCTCACGCTGCACGTTCGCGAACTGGCGGGCGGTAACTCGCATCACATTATCGAGGCCGCCTTTAAGGCCGTGGGCCGCACGATGCGCCACGCCTGCGAGCTCGATCCCCGCGTGCAGGGCATCCCCAGCACCAAGGGCTCACTGTAACCGTCACAAGGGTAAAACCACCACGAAGGTGCCTGTCCTCTTTGTGGTGGTTTTGGATGATGAGAAGTGGAGGGGTCGCGTGGGCGAACCGAAGATCGTGGTGGTCGACTACCACAAGGGCAACTTGTCGAGCGTCGTGCGCGGGCTTGCGCGCGCCGGTGCCGCCGCCTGTACATCGGACGACCCGGAGCAAATCCGCCGCGCCGACGGCCTGGTCATTCCGGGCGTGGGCGCGTTCTATGACGCGATCGCCCTTATGCGTCAGAGCGGCGAGGCGGACGCGGTGCTCGATGCCGTCGCCGCCGGAACTCCGCTGCTCGGCATCTGCCTGGGCCTTCAGCTGTTTTTTGAGCGCGGCGACGAGGGCGTGCCGGCGGACGAGGGCGTTGCCGCGGACGGTAATGCCTCCGAGCGGGCTGACGGCCCCTGGATCGATGGCCTGGGTATTATGCGCGGTTCGTGCACGCGCTTGGAGTCGAGCCGCCTGAAGGTGCCGCACGTGGGCTGGGACCAGGTGCACATGACGCCCGCCGGCGCGGCCGATCCGCTGCTTGCTGGTTTTGCCGAGGGTGCCAACATGTATTTCACCCACAGCTACGCGGTGGCCGACGACGCCGATGCCGCCGATGTGCTGGCGCGCACGCACTATACGCGGAGCTTCCCGTGCATCGTGCGTCACGGCAACGTGTGGGGCTGCCAGTTCCATCCCGAGAAATCTTCCGCGCTGGGTCAGCGCATCCTTAAGAACTTCGTCAATATCGTCGAGGAGGCCGGCCGATGATCCTGTTCCCCGCAATCGATTTGATCGGCGGCAAGGTCGTGCGCCTGGAGCGCGGCGACCGCAGCCGTTGCAAGGTATATTCCGATGACCCCGTCGCCGTTGCCCGTTCGTTTGCCGAGCAAGGTGCAAGCTGGGTGCACGTCGTCGACCTGTCCGCTGCCTTTGGCGAGGACGAGGACGCGTGCGCTGCCAACTCGGCGGCAATTAGGGCCATCTGCGGCGTCGATGGCCTGTCCGTGGACGTGGGCGGCGGCGTCCGCTCGCTCGCACGCATTGACGAGCTGGCCGGCTATGGCGCGCGCCGCATCGCGCTGGGGACCGTGCTGGTGACCGAGCCGGGTTTTGCCGAGGTGGCAGCGCACGGCTTTGGCGAGCTGCTGGTGGCAGACATCGCCGCCCGTGACGGCCAGGTCAAGGTGAACGGTTGGCGCGATGGCGCGGGCGTGGCACTCGATGATGCCGTGGCGCAGCTTTCCGAGCTGGGCTTTAAGCATCTGGTGTACACCGACATCGCGCGCGATGGCATGCAGACGGGCATCGATGTAGCGGCATATCGCCATGTGGCCGAGGTCGCGGGTTTTCCCGTCGTGGCTTCGGGCGGCATCTCGACGCTCGACGACATCCGTGCGCTGGCCGCGGTGGGTGAGGGCGCGATTGAAGGTGCCATCACCGGTCGCGCGCTCTACGAGGGCAACTTTACGCTGGTTCAGGCGCTCGCCGCCACCCGAGGGGAGGAGTAGTCCATGCTTACCAAACGCGTAATTCCCTGCCTGGACGTCAAGGACGGCCGTGTGGTCAAGGGCGTCAACTTTGTGAGCTTGCGCGATGCGGGCGATCCGGTGGAGCTGGCGCGTGCCTACGACCGCGAGGGTGCGGACGAGGTTGTATTTTTGGACATTACCGCGACGAGTGACAACCGTGCGACGACCATCGAGATGGCGGCGCACGCGGCCGAGGAGCTCACTATTCCCTATACCGTGGGCGGCGGCTTTCGCGACTTGGCGGGCATGCGGACCATGGTTGCCGCCGGTGCCGACAAGGTGTCGCTCAACTCGGCGGCCGTGCGTGACCCGTCGCTGATTAGCCAGGCTGCCGCGGCGTTTGGCAGCCAGGCCGTGGTCGTGGCGATCGATGCCAAGCGCGTCGGTTTGCCCGGAGAGCTGGGTGCCGACAGGTGGGAGGTCTTCACGGCGGGCGGCCGCAACGCCACGGGTATCGACGCGGTGGCGTGGGCCGAGGAAGCGGCTCGTCGCGGCGCCGGCGAGATCCTGCTGACCAGCATGGATCGCGACGGCACCAAGGCCGGCTTTGACCTGGCGCTCACCCGCGCCGTGGCCCGCGCGGTGCCAATCCCCGTCATCGCGAGCGGTGGCGTGGGCACGCTCGAGCATTTTGCCGAGGGCGTGATCGAGGGCGAGGCCGATGCCGTGCTGGCGGCGAGCGTCTTTCACTTTGGAACCTTCAGCATTCGCGAAGTCAAAGAATACATGGCCAGCCAGGGAATACCTGTGAGATTGGATTTTTAAATGGAGCAAGTGACAACTGCGTCCGAGCTCAAATACGACGACCGCGGGCTGATTCCTTGTGTGGTTCAGCAGTACGACACCGGCGAGGTGCTTATGGTTGCTTGGATGAACGAGGAATCGGTGGGGCTGACGCTCAAGACCGGCACCACGTGGTTTTGGAGCCGCAGCCGCCAGGAGCTCTGGAACAAGGGCGCGACGAGCGGCAATATGCAGGAGGCCAAGGAGCTCTGGGCCGACTGCGATAGCGATACGCTGCTGGTCAAGGTCGACTCGCCGGGTCCGGCCTGCCATACCGGCAACCGTACCTGCTTCTTTAAGCGCGTGGAAGGGGGAGTGCAATGAAGGTCGTGACGCCGTTCGAGGTCGCCGACTGCAACACCGAGCTCCTCCGCGCGGGCGTGCCGTGCCGCGTGCACCTGACCGATGCCTGCGGGGCGCAGTCGTTTTGGCTCGAGGCCGAGAAGGAAAGGCTCGATGAGGCCCATGCCGTCATCGTTGAGTTCTTTGAGAAAAAGGGCGCAAAGCTTCGGTTCGATGAGACCGGTACTTACTTTACGCTGCAGTAACGAGAGGAAATAACCATGGGAGTCAGAACAGCTAACGTGCAGCCGGGAAACATCGGCGAGACGCTGACGGGACTGGCCGAGGTGATTCACGGTCGTCGCGACGCGTCGCCGGAGGAGAGCTATACCGCCCGCCTGCTGACCGATGTCGAGGACGAGCTGCTCAAGAAGCTTGCCGAGGAGGCGAGCGAGGTGATCATGGCCTGCAAGGATGACGACCACGACCACATTCGCTACGAGGCGGGCGACCTGATTTACCACCTGCTCGTGACGCTCGAGCGCTACGGTATCACCCTCGACGAGCTTGCCGGCGAACTCAACGCCCGCCGTCACTAGTCGTTTAAGAACGTCCCCAACGACTAGTCTTAGGCGAGGGGCGTGGATTCCCATTCGCCGGTGGGGTGGGGGATATCGAAGGCCCGGTAGCCACAGTCGTAGGCGTGGGCCTGGGCCTCACGGATGTTCCAGCAGATGTCGCAGGCGCGGTGTGCGTCCGAGCCAAAGGTGATCGGCACCTCGGCGTGGGCAAAGCAACGCAGCAATCCGGTCGTGGGATAGTAGTCGTCGAGGCCCTTGCGCGGTGCGGCGGTCGAGACCTCAATGCGGCGGCCCGTATCGTGGGCGCATTCGGCCATCTGCTGCCAAAACGGTGCGGGGTCAAAGTCGGGCGCAAAGCCTTCCTTCGAAAAGCGCATGACCAGGTCGGGGTGAGCCATTACATCAAAGTTGAGCGGGCTCTCGCAGGCGCGGCACCAGTCATCGACATAGCGCTCCCACACGCCGCGCACGCCTAAGTTTTCCCAAACATGCAGGTCGGTATCATCGTCGATCCAACCGCAGCGCGAATCGGGCGTATCGGGACGAGCGACGTCCTCCGTCCCCGCCGCGCCCGCAGCACCTGCCGCAATATTGCCTGGGTTGCCAATCCAATGCACACTGCCCAGGCGCACGACGGCGCCCGCGGACCAGCGCTCAACTAAAGGCTCGCAGCCTTCGTACCAATCACATTCAAATCCATAGATAAGCTCGAGCCTTGGCGCGATCTGCGCGGCGAGTTTGCAGACGTCCTCAAAGGCCAGGCGATGTGTCGGCAAGTCGCCCTCGACAACCTGCACTTCGCAGTTGGCGTCCATGCTGGCAGGCAGGGTGAGGTGGTCGGTCGAGACCATGACACGGCAGCCGGCGGCGGCAGCAGCGCGGACGTTGTCCTCAAACGACGCATGGCCGTCCGAAAACGAAGTATGGGTGTGGCAATCGACCAGCGGGCAGGCGGGCATGGCGACTCCTTTGCATTTGGTGAATCCGCTCCATTGTAATGGCGCAGCCCTCAACACGCCGGGCACGCCGGGGGTCGAAATCGATCGGAAAGGCTGCGCGGTGCGGCCTCGTTTGCTCTCAAAACGTGTACGTCAGCCTCCAAAAGCTGCAAAAAATGACATGTTTGGAGGCTGACGTACACGTTTGAGATGAGGACGAGGGGCGGGGCGGCGCGTGCCGGCGCCGGCGACTACTTGCTTCGTGCCGCCGCGCGTTTGGCCTGCACTGTTACCATCGCGTGTCTCACGGCGGTGATGGGGCGATAGCGGATCATACGCGGTCCCGACCAACGCATAACCTCGCGGATCTTCTCGCGCATGGCAGGCCGGTAACAATGCGAAGGACATGCCGAGCAAAATGTCTTGGTGCCCATGTGCGGGCAGTGCTCAATGCGCGCGATGGCGTATTTCTGCAGCTCGGCGCATTCGGGGCAGAGCGTAATGGTTCGAAGGCCGAGTTTCACGCGCACGGACTCATCGTCGCCAGCCTGTTCGACCACATGCCCGCCGCCATGATGCCCACGACACCACAGCGCAATCATCTGCGACACCATTTGGGCCTCACGCTCACGTTTGCGTGCTAGCTCCGGTGTGTCGACTGGGCGCGCCATTAGCTCAGCCTCCCATGCTCGACCGAAAGCGAGAAATCGGCAAACGCGCAGGTGCTGGCACGGTGGCTCACGAGCACAATGGTCTTGCCGCGGCGCTTGAGCTCGTCGATTGCCTGCATCACGGACGCCTCGTTGAGAGCATCGAGCGCGCTGGTGGGTTCGTCGAGCAAGATGAAGGGTGCGTCGTTGAGGAAGATGCGCGCAAGGCCGATGCGCTGGCGCTCGCCGCCCGAAAGCGAGTCGCCCAGCTCGGCAACGGGCGTGTCGAGTCCCTGCGGCAGACGGTCGATGAGCGTGGTGAGTGAGGCGGAGCGGCAAGCGTCGAGCAGCTCGGCATCGGTGGCGTTGGCGTGCGCGACCAGCAGGTTCTCGCGTACGGTGCCGCAGAACAGATGCGTGTCCTGGGTCATATAGGCCTCGTGGCTGCGCAGGCTCGCCGTGTTGATGTGGCGGGCATCGACGCCGCTCACCGTGATGGTGCCGGCTGCGGGGTCCCAAAAGCGCATGAGCAGCTTAAGCAGCGTCGACTTGCCCGAACCCGAGCGCCCCATGATGCAGGTCATGGTACCGGGCGCAAAGGTGCAGGTCACGTCGTCGAGGATGAGACTCGCAGCGGTGTCGTTCGCGACCTGCTCTGTGGCGCCCGCACCGCCCGCGTCCACGCCGCCCACATAGCTAAAGCTCACATGCTCGGCTGCGGCGCCGGCAAACTCAACGTTCTGTCCATCGGCGACCTCGGCGCACTGGGGCCGCTCGTCGAGCAAATCGAGCACGCGTGCGCCCGAGGCGAGCGTCTCCTGCAGTGAGGCGCCCAGGCGGCTCACGGCCATCACCGAGCCAAACGACGACACAAAGGTAAAGACGGCGACAAACGCCGCGGCAAAATCAATCGTTCCCGCAGAAACCAGCTGCAGCGCACGCTCGAGCATCACCAGATTGGCCGCAAGAATAAGCGCATCGGCTACGGCCTCGCTGGCCGCCTGGCGGCGCTTGAGGCGCGCGTCCACGGCGCCGACTTGCTCGGTCAGCTTGCCCAGGGCACGGCTGCGATCGGCGCCACCGGCAAACTGGATAGTCTCGGACGCGCCGCGTAGACTGTCGAGCACAAAGGCACCCAGCTTACCGGCGCCCTCGCGGCTCTGGCGGCCGGTGGTGCCGCACGCCTTGGCCGAGGTCAGGGGCAGCAGCACGCCCAGGACCGCGTAGGCCACGAGCGCGATGCCCGCGAGCTCGGGGCTCACAGCCAGCAAAAAGCCCTCAAACACAACGGTGCAGACCAGAGCGATGGCAATGGGCGAGATGGTGTGCGCGTAGAAGACCTCGAGCAGCTCGATATCCGAGGTGACCAGGCTCACGAGCTCGCCCTTGCCGCGGCCCTCGAGCTTGGCGGGGGCGAGCTGGCGCAGGGCGCCAAACACCAGGTTGCGAATGTGTGCGAGCAGACGGAATGCGATGTAATGGTTGCAGAGCTGCTCGCCGTAGTGGAGCGGCCCGCGTGCGATGCCGCAGGCGGCACAGGCCGCGCATGCTGCGATAAGACCAAGCCCCAAGGCGTTGCGGCCCAGCGCGGCCATAAGGCCAAAGGCGCCAAAGGCCGGCACGAACGCGGCAGTGAGCATGCCAATGCTGCCCAGCGCGACGGCTAGCACAAGCCAGCCGGCAAGCGGTCGGACGAGCCCCATCATGCGCCACATGATGGACGGCGCCGAGCGACGGGCGCGGCCGGAGTCAGGCGCCGCGGCAGCGGAAGACGAGCCAGCACCGTTGAGGCCATCGGTACAGGCGGGGCTGCCGTCAACAGCCTCAACCGCGCCGGCATCCTCGGCATCACCCTCCGCATACGCATATGCCGAGAGTTGCTCCTGACTGTTCCACATGCGCGCATAGGCGCCCGCGGTGGCCAGGAGCTCGCCGTGAGTCCCGCGCTCGACAATACGGCCACGCTCCAGCACCAGGATCTGATCGGCGCCTACGATCGTCGACAGGCGGTGTGCCACCACGATTACGGTGTGCCCGCCGGCGAGCGATGCAATGACCTCGCCGATTGCGGCTTCGCTTGCGGCGTCCACATTGCTCGTCGCCTCGTCAAACACATAGATCGGCGAGTCGTGCAGCAGGGCGCGGGCCATGCACACGCGCTGGCGTTGACCGCCCGAAAGGTTGGTGCCGCCCTCGTTAATCACCATGTCGAGCCCGCCGTTGGCCTGCACAAAGGCCGCCACGCGCGTGCGGTCGAGTGCGCGCAAAAGCTCGGTATCGGTGGCGCTGGGCTGGGCGAGCAGCAGGTTGTCGCGCAGGGTGCCGGCAAACAGGTAACCGTTGGTGGGCACCAGGGTGACGGCGCGCATGAGTGAGGCGGCCGTGGCGTCGCGCAGCTCGACGCCGCCGATGCGAACGCTGCCACGGTATGCACCCTTGCGGCCCGCGATAATCCCCGCGATCGTGGACTTGCCGCCGCCGCTTTCGCCCACGAGTGCCACGAGCGAGCCGTGCGCAATGGTCGCGCTGGCGCTGTCCAGCACCGTGCGGTCGCCGTATGCATAGCTCACGCCCGCGAGCTCGATATCGCCGCGACCGTCAAGCTCAACATCGCCGCGCTCGGGCTCGGGCGTATCCAAAATGCCAAACATGCGGCGCGAGGCGGCCATGCCGTTCATGGCCGTGTGGAACAGCGATCCCAGGCGGCGCATGGGCAAAAAGAACTCCTGCGACAGAAAGACGATGAGGAAGGCAGCCTCAAAGCCAATCTTGCCCGTGGCGAGCTGCAGCGCGGCTACGATAATGCCGAGCGCGGCGCCCATATAGACGACCAGGTCCATAACGCAAATGGAGCGCAGCTGCATCACCAGCAGGCGCATGGTCGCTGTGCGGAAACGCTCGGACTCTGCGTTGATGCGCTCGTGCCAGCTGCGATCGGCCTGGTAGACCTTAAGGGTGGTGAGACCCTGCACGGCCTCCAGGAACATGCCGCCCAGATCGACATAGCTGCCCCAGTACTCGGCACCGATCTTTTTGGCGTTGCGCATGACCATCATGATGGAGACGGGGATGACCGGAACGCAGGCGAGCAGCAGCGCGGCGGGAAGACCCGCCTGGCCCACGAGCAGTACAAACAGCGTGATGGGTGCCAAGCCCGCAAAGAAGAGCTGCGGCAGGTAGCCGCCAAAGTACACCTGGAGTTGCGTGGCGCCCTCGACGCTGGTCTGGACGGCCTCGGCGGTGGGGACGGTCTCGGTGTAGGAGGGGCCGAGTGCGGTGAGCTTGTCGTAGACGAGCGAGCGCACGCGGCGGACGGCTTTGAAGGCGGCCTTGTCACCGGAACGCTGCGCCAGATAGATGGCGGCGGCGCGCACGATGATGGCGCCGGCGAGCGGCGGAGTTGCCTGCGCGAGCGCGTCGACGGCGAGTGCAGCCGGCAGTCCGCCGGCAACGATGCCGCCCAGAATGCGCGCGAGGATCCACATCACCGTGATGTTTGCCATCAGCGCGATCCATTTAAACAGGACGCTCGCCACAATGTAGGGCGTTGCCTGCGGAACCAGGGAGAAGAGCCGCTTCTCGAACATGAAACCTCCTATGCCGTAACGGTGCCGGGCTGGGTCCTCGGCAGCCGCTTAGTTAGCCAAATGCAACTAGAGTAACATCGTGCAGCGGGTAAGTATGCCGAGGGTAATTTTTAGCCGATGAACTGCGTAGAAAGTTCAAAATTGTTGAGTGCGGCGAACTTTGTGGTGGACGGAATGCGGGCGCAATTTTGATCGTGTGCGGCCCGCTCCAAAACGTGTACGTCAGCCTCCAAAACCGACAAAAAATGACATGTTTGGAGGCTGACGTACATGTTTGGATAGGGGCAAGGGCGGCGACGAACGAAAGTCACGCCTGTGCCACGTCCGATGTGCTAGCGTTTGGGTGAATAAAACGAGCCCGTGCGGAAAGGATCCGGACCGTATGCAACGTGGAAGTACATCTCCGCTGTCCCGCGAGACCGATGCGCCCGAAACCATCGTCAAGCTGGAGTGCGACATCGACGATGCGTCGCCCGAGGTGCTCGCCTATGCCGCCGACCGCCTGCGCGAGGCCGGCGCCCGCGAGGTGCACTGGCTGCCCCTCTACTGCAAGAAAGGCCGCCCCGGATGGCAGTTGCAGGTGATCTGCTCGCACGAGGATATTGAGCGCCTGCAGACGATTATCTTTTTGGAGACCACGACCAACGCCGTTCGTCGCCAGGTGATGGAACGCGTTTGCCTGCCGCGCCGATTCGAACAGGTGACAACGCCTTGGGGCGAGGTATCCGTTAAGGTGGCGACTCTGCCCGACGGCAGCGAGCGCGCGGCACCCGAGTACGAGGATTGCGCCCGTCTTGCCCGCGAACATGGCGTGCCGCTCCAACGCGTGATGCAGGCGGCTCAGAGCGCGGCGCTGCGATTCGAGTAACACGGTAGATGGGCTCCACATCCGCCGGACCCCGTATACAGCCCCCATCAACTCCGCTTCGAAAGGACTCCCCATGAAATACCTCATCGCCTCTGACATCCATGGCTCGGCATACTGGGCCGAGCGCCTCTGCACTGCCATCGAATCCGAACAGCCCGACCGCATTGTGCTGCTGGGCGACCTGCTCTACCACGGCCCGCGCAACGACCTGCCGCGCGACTACGCCCCCAAGCGCGTGATTCCGCTGCTCAACGCCCTGGCCGACCGCATCATCGCGGTGCGCGGCAACTGTGACGCCGAGGTCGACCAGATGGTGCTCGACTTCCCCGTCATGGCCGACTACGCCACCTTGTTTGACGAGGCCGGCCGCGAGCTGTTCCTGACGCACGGCCACGTCTTTGGCGCTGGCATGCATAACAGCGTTGACCACGCGCCCGCGCTGCCCGAGGGTTCCGCGCTCGTCTACGGCCACACGCACATCAAGGTTAACGAGGAAAGCGCCGCATACCCGGGCCTGTGGCTCTTCAACCCCGGCAGCGTGAGCATCCCCAAGGACGGCACGCACAGCTACGGCATCTACGAGGGCGGCGCGTTCCGCCATGTGATCATGGAGGAGGACTAACCATGGCCGAGCATATGGCTCAGCAAAATGCCGAGGGTTCGCGCGACCTGTCCACGCTGGTAGACGCGTCGGCCGAGCTGCAGCATCTGGTGCAGACCATCTGGCGCCTGCGTCAGCCCGACGGCTGCCCATGGGACCGTGAACAGACGCATCAGAGCATTGGCAAGAACATGATCGAGGAAGCCTACGAGGCGCTCGATTGCATCGAGGCGGACGACGTGGCGCATCTGCGCGAGGAGCTGGGCGACGTGCTCATGCAGGTGGTGCTGCATGCGCAGATTGCGGCGGACGCCGGTGAGTTTACGCTGGCCGATGTGGCGCGCGATATCGACGCCAAGCTCATCCGTCGTCACCCGCACGTGTTTGGCGATGCGGATGCCGACAACCCCGACGAGGTGCTCAAGATTTGGGACGAGGTCAAGCTTGCCGAGAAGGCTGCCAAGGACAAGGCTGCGGCGGCGGGCGAGGCTGCGCCCGAAGGCCTGCTCGACGGCGTGCCCACGCACCTGCCGGCGCTGATGCAAGCTCAAAAGGTGTCGCGCAAGGCGGCGGCCGTGGGCTTTGAGTGGGAGACGGTCCAGGATGTGTGGGACGAGGTCGCCGAGGAGCGTGCCGAGTTTGAGGCCGAGGCTCCCGGCTCGCCCGAGCGCGAGATGGAGTTTGGCGACCTGCTCTTTGCTCTGGTCAACGTTGCGCGCAAGGAGGGAATCGACGCCGAGAGCGCCCTGCGTGCCAGCACGGCAAAGTTCCGCCGCCGCTGGGCCGCGATGGAGCAGATGGCGGCCGACGCCCACGAGGATCTGGCCGAGCTTTCGACCCACGGCCTCAATGACCTCTGGGATGCCGCAAAGGCAGAGGAGTAAGACTGCGGGGGCGACGGGACGGACTTGTCCCATCGCCCCCATTATTTTTTAAAAAGATTGTATCCCTTGGCTAACTTAGGGCATAATGCAAAAAGTGCGATAAGGCTAACTTATGAACCTGCGCGCCGCTGTAGCGTGCAAGCCGTGTCGCCAAGCATTCAACCCGTTTCCAAGTGAGAGGGAGACAACATGAGCGATATTTTGGATGTCTACGGTCGCGAGGTGCTCGACAGCCGCGGCAACCCCACCGTCGAGGTCGAGGTCGTGCTCGAGGACGGCAGCTTCGGCCGCGCGATGGTGCCTTCGGGCGCTTCGACCGGCGCCTTTGAGGCATGCGAGCTGCGCGACGGCGACAAGGGCCGCTACCTGGGCAAGGGCGTCTCGCAGGCCGTCGAGCACGTCAACAACGAGTGCGCCGATGCCGTCGTGGGCCTCGATGCCTTCGATCAGCGCGCCGTCGATGCCGCGCTGATCGCCGCGGACGGTACCCCCAACAAGACCAAGCTCGGTGCCAACGCCATTCTGGGCGTGTCGCTGGCCGTTGCCCGCGCCGCAGCCGAGTCGGCGGGCCTGTCGCTGTACCAGTACCTGGGCGGTGTCAACGCCCATCTGCTGCCCACACCCATGATGAACATCCTCAACGGCGGCGTGCACGCCGACAACAACGTCGACTTCCAGGAGTTCATGATCATGCCGGTGGGCGCCCCGAGCTTTGCCGAGGGTCTGCGCTGGTGCGCCGAGGTCTACCACACCCTCAAGGGCGTGCTGCACGAGGCCGGCTTGGGCGGCGGCGTGGGCGACGAGGGCGGCTTTGCGCCCAACCTCAAGACCAACGCCGAGCCGTTCGAGTACATCACCAAGGCCGTGGAGAAGGCCGGCTTTAAGCCCGGCGTCGACTTCATGTACGCCATGGATCCGGCCTCGACCGAGTTCTACAACGCCGAGACCGGCATGTACGAACTCAAGGGCGAGGGTGTTGAGTACACGAGCGCCCAGATGGTCGATTACTGGGAGAAGCTCGTCGACACCTATCCCATCATCTCCATCGAGGACGGCATGGCCGAGGAGGACTGGGACGGCTGGGTTGAGCTCACCCGTCGCATTGGCAACAAGGTGCAGCTGGTGGGCGACGACCTGTTCGTCACCAACACCGAGCGCCTCAAGAAGGGCATCGAGCTGGGCGCCGCCAACGCGATCCTGGTCAAGGTCAACCAGATCGGCACGCTCACCGAGTCGCTCGAGGCCATCGAGACCGCCAAGGAGGCCGGCTACGCCTGCATCGTGAGCCACCGTTCCGGCGAGACCGAGGACTCCACGATCGCCGACCTGGTCGTGGGCGTCAATGCCGGCCAGATCAAGTCGGGCGCCCCGTGCCGTAGCGACCGCATCGCCAAGTACAACCAACTCATCCGTATCGAGGACGAGCTCGAGGGTAGCGCGCGCTACGCCGGCAAGTCTGCGTTCTACAACATTCGCTAGGCAGCGGCGTGTGCGGGGGCGTGGCTGACTCGGATTCGCCTCGCTTCCGCCGGGCACTGTTGAGCACCATTGGGCGCTGGGCCATATGGCTCAGCGCCTTTTTTATGTCGAGCAAGGGCCGCCGAAGGCGGTGCGCGCACTCGTGCTATAACTAAAAGACTTAGCGCAAACAAACCTCAACCGCACAAGGCGCACATGGATCAGATTTACGACAGCAGGTACTATTCCGCCGGTTCGCGTGAGCCGTCACCTCGCCGTGCGCGCACGGTGCAGCTCGGTGGGTCCGATTACGCCGGTGCCGACCGCTCCATGCAGCGACCGACAAGTGCCTCACGCTCCCGTGCTCAAATGAATACACCGACGGACCGTCCGCCACGTTCGGTGCGCCCGGCGCATTCGGAGCATGCTCAGCGTTCCTCGGCTCAAACGAATGAAAAGCCGAGTAGGCCCTCGAACCGTCTTTCGGGCTCGGACTTCATGCACTACGCCAACGACAATGCGGTGGTCAAGGCAATCTACGACTTTACCCACGGTCCCCAGCGAGGGCTGTTTGTTGGCATTGTCGTCGCCCTGGCGCTCGTGAGCCTGTACTTCCCCGTGCGCGACCTGTATGTGGCAAAACGCTCGAGCGACATCTTGGCCAAGCAGGTCGAGATTCGCGAGCAATATAACGACGACCTGCAAAAAAGCGTCGACAAGCTGCTCTCGGAGGAGGGTATCAAGGACGCGGCATCCGAGGACCTGGGCCTGGTGATGCCCGGCGAGAAGAGGATTGAAGTGCAGGGCCTGGACGACGATTCGGATGTCTCGTCGAGCAAAAAGTCCTCAAACGCCAAGAAGGCCAGCGAAGTGGCCAAGGAGATCGAAGAAGTCGGCAAGGACGCGCCGTGGTACATCCAGGCGCTCGACATGCTGTTTGGATTTAACGGCGTCGAGGGCCAGACGGTCGTGTCCAACGGCAAATAGCGTCCGGAGGGGAGTCCGCAATGGCAGATTGCAAACGATATAAGGTGGCGGCGATCGACCTGGGGACGGTGTCGTCGCGCCTGGTGTTGGCCCAAGTCGAGGGCGGAGCGATCGTGGACTCGTCCAAGCATACCGAGATTACCGACCTGGGTGAGGGCGTGGACGCGACGGGCCGCTTTTGCGAGGCGGCCGTTGAGCGCGTGCTCGCTGCGTGCCGAATGTTTGTGGACGAGGCTCGTGCCTTTGGGGCCGCGTGCGTCTGCACCACCTGCACGAGTGCCGCGCGCGATGCGTCCAATGCCGCCCTGCTGCTGGACGGCCTGTGCGAGCTGGGGCTTGAACCGCAGGTGATTCCGGGCGAGATCGAGGCGCGCCTGACGTTTTTTGGCGTGGCGCACGACTTTGCCGGCGAGCGCATCATTGTTGCCGATTCGGGCGGCGGATCCACGGAGCTCGCGACGGGCGTCTATGCGCCGGAGCGTGGCGTCTTTGCGCTGGAAGGGACGCGCTCGCTGGACATCGGTTGTCGCCGTGTGACAGAGCGGTTTTTCTCGGCGCTGCCACCCTCGCGCGGCGAGCTTACAGCCGCTGCCACGTGGGCAGGCGAACAGTTTACGGGCTACTTTAAGAGCTTGCCTGTCGATTTTGAGCGTGCCGAGCGCCTGGTCGCGGTGGGTGGCACCGTTACCACGCTCGTTGCGCTCGTTCACGAGCTGGAGCCGTATGATTCGAGCTTCGTGCACCTACGCGAGCTGTCGCTGGAGCAGGTCTCGGCCGCTATCGAGCGCATGTCCGCGCTGGATGTTGCGGGCATCGCCGCGTTGCCGGGCGTGCAACCCAAGCGCGCGGGCGTGATCTTGGCAGGCGCCGTGGTGATTCGCGAGCTTATGCGAGCCGGCGGCTACGACGCGCTCGCCGTAAGCGAGAACAGCCTGCTTGCCGGCATGGCCGCCACCATCAACGAGGTTCTCGACGGCGCGACCCCCACCATCGCCTGGACCCCGAGCCTGAGCACCCTCTAAAACTAGTCCTTTTGGGACGGGGCTATTTTAGCTACTTATGCCAGCCTGTCGATTTGCCCAATCTCCCAAAGCGGAATATTGACGAGCGTGCCCTCGTCTCTATATGCCGCCAGGGAGGTCCTCACGCAACGCATGAGTTTGAATTTTTCGCAGGCTATTTTCAGACTCTTCGCTTTAAGGTTCTCCGCCGCCTTGACCTCAAGCGGAAGTACAGTCCCCATGTGATCGATGGCAAAATCGGTTTCGGCATTGCCAGAGGTAGAGGACCAGTACGCGGGGCTTTTGCCTTGCAGCAAGAGTTCCTGTGCGACATATTGCTCGGTGAGCGAGCCCTTAAACTCGGTGAAAACAGCGGAGCCGTCCAGGACGATGGTCGGTGGGAGGTTGGAGAGCGCGCCGAGGATGCCGGTGTCGATGCAAAACAGCTTGAAGCCCGAGAGGTCCTCATGGCTCGAAAGCGGTGCCCTGAGAGCGGAAACGCGCGGCACCTTATGAACGATTCCGTAATCCATGAGCCACTGGAGACTCTCTTCGAAATCGCGTGCGCGCGCCCCGGGGCGAAGGGCTCCGTAGATGAACTTTTTATTTTCCTTTGCAAGCTGGCCGGGGAGGGATTTCCAAACCAGCCTCATGCGCTCGACAATGCGGGCGGGCGCATGTTTGCCAAAATCGGATTCGTAAGCCTCGATGATTTGTTGCTGAAGCCTGCGGGCTTCGATGAAATCGCGGGTCGCGGCGAAGGCGGAGACGACTTCGGGCATGCCGCCGACAACGAGGTATTCCTTGAGCAAGTGCTCGAGCTTTTCGGTAACGTTTGCCAGAAGATTCATGTCTGCGGCAAGGATGGCGTCGGCGAGCGGGTCGCCATCGACGGCGCGAACGAACTCGGTAAACCCCATGGGACGCATAGTGAGCTGGTCGATTTTGCCGACGGGAAATGACTCGTTTTCGCGCCGGAGCGCGAGGCCCATATAGGAGCCGGCTGCGACGATATGGTATTCGGGCGCAAGCTCGTTGAAGTACTTGAGCGAGGTGATGCCGCGCGGTGCCTCTTGGATCTCGTCAAAGATGATGAGCGTGTCTGCCGGAGTTACGGTTTGGCCGCGAAGAAGCTCTATCTGGGAGATGATGTGCTTGGGGTCGAGGTCTCCATCGAACAGCGAGCGTGCGCTCGGTTCGAGCATAAAGTCGAAACGAATGATGTTTCGATACTGTTGGCTCGCGAATTCGTTAAGAAGCCAAGTCTTTCCTGTCTGGCGGGCACCCTTAAGCAAGAGGGGTTTGCGATTCGCTCTTGATTTCCAAGCGATAAGTTCACTCATAAGCTGTCGCTGCATATTGCCTTCCAACTCTCTTGGCTAGTATAAGGTCATTTGGGCGTTTCCCTTGGAAAATGTGCGAGACAACCACGTTTTTTCATCGGAAAATGTGCGAGATAACCACGTTTTTCCATCGAAAAATGTGGGAGTGCCAATCTGAGTTGCGGTGAAATAGTTCCTAAATGGGCCGGTAAACGGCCAAAACAGGAACTATTCCACCGCAACTTAGAGCCTCATCGGCGTCCAAAAGAAACGGGCCCGCATCCCTTGGGGACACGGACCCGAAAGCTCCATGTGGTAGGGGCGGTGGGACGTCCGCGTATTTGCTGCGCAAATCCGCACCGGCTTCGGCCGCCTGCCGGCGCCCTCGCCGGCTCGCTGCGGACGCTGCGCGTCCGCTTGACGCTCGCCCCCTCGCGGGTTCGAGCCCCACCGGCACCTAAAGGAAACGAGCCCGCATCCCCGGGGGACACGGGCTCGGAAGCTCCAAATGGTAGGGGCGGTGGGACTCGAACCCACAATCCTTGCGGCGAGAGATTTTAAGTCTCCTGCGTATGCCAATTCCGCCACGCCCCCGTGAGACTAGAAGTCTAGCACAAGCCGCCCGTTACGCGTTGACAGCCATCGAGTGCCGGCCCGACTTTTCCAAGTACTCGGCAAACTTGGCCTCGTCGCCCTTGTTCTTGTACTGTAGGGCCAGCAGGTACTCCAAACGGCAACCCTTAACCTTATCATCGCCGGCCTCCTCGAGCATGCGCTCCAGCTCGGGAATATCGTTGTGGCGCTTCAGGATCATCGTGTCGTACATCAGTTGGCATTCGTGCGCGACTGCCTCGGCCTGGCCGCCCTCAAAGCCCTTGATTTCGTGCAGCAGCTCCTTAGACTTTTTGCGGTCCTCCTGGCCAACGTAGTAGTTAAAAGCTTTGATCACCAGGTCGACGCGCTGCATTTTGGGCAGGTTAAGCCCCAGCAGCAAATCGAACATCTCGTCGGCGCGCTCGTGGTCCTCGCGCAGCAGATAGGAGTTCAGGCGCAGGTAGTCGCGGTTGTAGCGCGGGTACAGCATGCTGGTGAGCTTGGCGTCGAGCAAACGATCGAACTCGTCCCACTGCTTAGCGGCCATAAGCTGCTGCAGACGCTTGAACGTGGTGCGTTTTTTGACGCTAAAGAACACCGACACGCCGATGCAGATGATAACGACGGCGGTCCAGAGGGTGCGGGAATCGGGCATATTGGGATCCTTAGTCACTCATATAGCGAGCGGTATGACAACACGTACTAGATGTATTATACGCAGCGCGCAAGCAAACTGGCATAAAAGCTCATCGAGGCTGAGTGCCATCGCTCGCTGCGGTACACTTACCTAAAGTAAACCATGAAGGGAGACATTACCTATGAAGAAGATCGTTTTGGCTTGCGGTGCTGGCGCTGCTACTTCCACGCTCGTTGCCCAGAAGGTCGCTACCATGCTCGACGCCAACGGTTATGCCGGCAAGTATGAGATCGTGCAGTGCGCCATCTCTGAGGCCAAGGACGCTTGCGACGAGGGCGCCGACCTGCTGATCGCCACCACCGTTGCTCCCGAGGGCCTCACCTGCCCGTACGTGAGCGGCGTGCCCTTCATGACCGGCATGAACCGCGTCGCTGCCGAGAAGGCCGTCCTCGACGTCATGGCTCAGTAGGCGCTGACTGTATGAGTGAGCAGAACGCCAATCCGGTCGAGCTCTTTGGCATGCGCGTTGCCCATGTGGGCATTAACGCCACCGACCCGGCAGATGCCCTGGGGATCGCGGAGCTGTTCTCGACGATGATGGGCCTGCCCGTTATCGAGACCCCGGTTTCGTACTTTAACGATTCGCTGATCGAGGTCATGAAGCAGAACGGTCGTGGCACCAAGGGCCACATCGGCTTTGCCGTCAACGACATCGACGCTGCCGAGAAGTGGTTTGCCGAGCGCGGGCTCGAGGTCAACGAGGAGTCGCGCGTGCTGCTGCCCGACGGCGGCACCAAGCTCGTGTACTTTAAGCGCGAGTTCGCCGGCTTCGCCGTGCACCTGTGCCGCGAGTAGCGCATAAGCTGTCATAGCTAGCAAAAAGGGATAGGGCCGTGTGGCCCTATCCCTTTATTTATGCCGAGGGATCGACTTTTGCAACGGTCAAAAACCGAAGTCTAATACTTTTCCGAGAAGTGAACGAGACAAATCAGCCCCCCCGAAGCATCGACACTTTAAGGTCATCGTTTCCTGCAGTTTCGATGCTGGAATCCTGCGATTTTGCGGCCGAAAAATGCGGATGCTTCGGGGGTCCGAATATGGTCGTTCACTTCTCGGGAAAAGTATTAGACCTCGATCCACGAGGGGGCATCCCTACCGTGGCAGGCGAATCGTAAAGCGGCTTCCGACGCCCTCGACCGAGGTCACGCCGATGACGCCGCCGTGGCTGTCGACGATCCACTTGGCGATAGCGAGCCCCAGGCCCGAGCCCTGTGCGCCGGCATCGCGTGCGTTGTCGGCACGGTAGAACCGCTCGAACGCGTGAGCTGCGGATTCCTGGTTCATGCCGATGCCCTCGTCTTCAACGGCTATGTCGATCGTGCCCGCGCCCGCATCCGGCGCTACGCCAAACGAGATGGGCGTGCCCGCGTCCGAATACTTGGCGGCGTTTTGCACGATCACGCGCAGTGCCTGCTTCACGAGTGCCACGTCAACCGATGCGCTGCAGCGCGGGTCGCTGGTAAGTGCGGCATCGTACGCCAGCCGATATGTGTGCCCGGCATCGATCATCTGTGATTCTTCGCAAACCTCGCCGACCAGTGCAGCCAGGTTGGTATTCGCGCGCCGCAGCACGGTGCGACCGGCATCGCCGCGTGCCAAAAACAGCAGCTGCTCCACGAGCTCCTGCATATGCTCGCTTTCGGCTTTGAGCGAGGCGATGGACTCTGCCAGCACGTCCGGGTCGTCTTTGCCCCAGCGGTCGAGCATGTTCACGTAGCCCTGAATCACCGCGATGGGCGTGCGCAGCTCGTGACTCGCATCGTTGACAAAGCGCATCTGCTGCAGCTTGGCCTCTTGCATCTGGCGCAGCAGGCGGTTGAGCGCGACCTCGATACTCGCCAGATCGGCGTCGCCGGTGGTGACGCTCGGCGAGTCGACGCTTGCGCGCTCGATGGCCTGCTCGAGCGTTTCCATCTTGCCGCCGGCGAGCTGCATGCGGCCGAGCTCGTCAACGCGCAGGGCCAGGTCGTTGAGCGGTGCCATGGTGCGGCGCACGCGGCGGGCGCCGCCGAGCATGTTGAGCACGCTGATGACCTGCCAGCCCGCAACGATAAGGTAGAGAGGCCATAGCGCGACGAGGTCCTGCGCGAGGGGGAAGGTCTTGGTGGTACGCGCAAACTCGACGGTATAGGTGAGCGTTGTCAGGTCCCAGCCGCGCGCGGGCGTCAGTGACATGCCGTGAACGCTAGCGCTGGGGATCCATCCCGCGGTAAACGCGCCATCGGGCAGCGTCTGGTTGTAGCCATAGACGAGGATCGCCGCCGCAACAAGCAGCAGTAACAGATCCAGCCAGACGTAGCTCACCAAGCGGCGCCACATATAGCTCCAGTTGATGGCGCGGGCGATGGAGGTGACGCGCTTAGCCTCGTCGTTACGCGCGGCAGACATAGCCCACCCCGCGCACGGTCTGGATGATGCGGGCACTGCCGGCGTCTTCGATCTTGGCGCGCAGGTGCGCGATGTGCACGTCGACGTTGTTAGTGTCGCCCACGTAGTCGTAGCCCAGCGCCTCGTGCGCGATGCGCTCGCGCGTGAGCACGGTGCCGGCGTGCGCCATAAGCAGGGCGAGGACGTCGAACTCGCGAGCGGTCAGCACGATGGGCGAGCCGCCGACCGTGACTTCGCGGCGGTCGGGGTCGAGCGCAACCGAGCCCACGGTGAGCGCGGTGGGGGAGGGCGAGGCAGAGGTCTTGGCCGAGTCGCCAGCCGGGGGTATCGCAACGGCGCACCCGCCCGCACCGCCCGCCCCAATGCCGCCAACGCCCGAAGCCGCCCGCACGGCCTCCGAGCGCTTCAGCGCCACGCGGATCCGTGCGAACAGCTCCTCAATCGCAAATGGCTTGGTCAGGTAATCGTCGGCGCCGGCATCGAGCCCGGCCACCTTGTCCATCACGGCATCGCGCGCGGTGACCATGATCACCGGCACATCCTTGTGCTTGCGCACGCGCCGCAGCACCTCCATACCGTTGAGCTGCGGCAGCAGCACGTCGAGCAGAATCAGATCGTAGTCGCGCTCCAGCGCCAGGTCAACGGCGGCGCGGCCGTCGGCGGCGTGCTCCACCTGGTAGCCCTCGTGCTCCAGCTCGAGCGTCACAAAGCGGGCGATTTTCTCCTCGTCCTCTACAATCAGGATCCGTGCCATACGTGCCCCCGTCTGCGATTACTTGTCGTCGTTCAGATTTTGCTTGATGTCGTCCGCGGCATTGGCAGCGCTGTCCATCAGGTTGTTGATGCTGCCGGGCACGTCGCCGTCGCTATCGATGCGGTAGCGCATGCCAAAGAACAGGCCAAGCAGCATCAGCCATATCGTGGCGCCCCAGGCAAACAGGGCGACGATGGGAATCAGGATGGGGATGTTGAGGATGATCGCGTCGCGGCGCGTGGCGATAAACTTGGTGTCCAGGCTCAGACGGAAGAGCTTTTTGAGGTACTCCCACACGCCGTCCATCTTCTTGGAGAAGTCGGTCTTTTCGCTCGACTTTTCGTAGGCGACCTGCGCGGCGACCATCTCGGCCGAGGGCTCGTCGGCCGGCGCGGACTCGGTGGCGGCGTGCGCCGACGTGGTCTGGGTCTTGCCCTGCGACTCGAGCCAAATGATGGCGTCCAGAACGTTGCCGTCGGAGGCGTCGAGCGCGGCCTTGGCATCGGTATAGCTCACGTTGCACTTGGTGCGGATAGTTTCAACTTTTTCGAGGTCGTCCATGACCTTTCCTTTCGTTCGATGGGCGCGACGCCGGGCGATCTACCCAGGCGCGAGCGTTGTGTTCGGCGGCCTGCGTTGCACCGCTCCGCCCTTGGTCGAACTCTATAGTGCAGGTTATAGATTAAGCGATTCTTGAGCCAAGATTAATGTTGGATGAGTTTTTGGGTGGCAGTGAGGAAGGGAGAGGTGCCCTTCTAGGTGGCTAGCAGCGAGGTCTAATACTTTTCCGAGAAGTGAACGAGCTAAATCGGACCCCCGAAGCATCGACACTTTGAGCGTGTCGTTTCCTGCGGTTTCGATACTGGAATCCTGCGATTTTGCCGATGAAAAATGCGGATGCTTCAGGGGTCCAAAAACAGACGTTCACTCCGCGGAAAAGTATTAGACCTCGATAGCGGGAGATGGGGTGCCGATAGCAAGCTGGGGCCAGAAATGGGATAAGCAAGACGTACGGATCGCATGAATCAAAATCACGTTGCAAAAGTATGAAAATATCCTACAATTGCAACATGAAGTACTTTAGCAACATAACGGCGATAAGCGAGCTTTCCGAGAGCGAGGGCGTGTTTACCACAGCCCAGGCGGCTCGCATGGGCATCTCTCGAGATGCGCTGGCACATTCATGCCGCGCAGGGCGTCTTGAACGGATATGCCACGGCGCCTACCGGATGTCCGGAACGCAGCGCCGGGACACCGACGAGCTCAACGCTTTTTGGAAGCTCACCAGTCCCTCCCTTTGCGCGTGGGAGAGAAAGCGCCAGTGGGATGGCATCGCCGTGAGCGGTACGACTGCGGCGAATCTGCAGCAAATGGGCGATTTCTATCTGTCCCCCTACAGGATGACCGCGCCCACGCGTATCAATACAAGAAACGAATCCCTTTCTTTTGTAAAGCGCGAGATTGCTGAGCGGGACATCGTTTGGCTCGACGGCCTGCCGGTAACTAAACCCGAGCGCACGCTTGTCGATCTTTGCCTCGATTGCGAGGATCCCTCATTAATTATCGATGCCTATCACGACGCGCTTGGACGTGGACTCGATATACAACGGCTGAAGGATCTTGTAGAAGAGAACTCTAAAACCGCCAAACGACGCGAGCTGATGGCGCCTTTGCTGATGGTACTGAACGGGTAATGCGAAACGGAGGACATGGTGAAGTACAAAACGCCTGCCGCATTGGAGATGGCTGTTAGGAATGCCGCAAGAGAATCACCAATGGATACTAATCGGGCAATCGTTGGTTTCTACTTTCATCGCTTCCTATGTCGCGTTTTTTCAGAAGATGACTGCCGTTTTGTGCTTAAAGGTGGTCAAAGCGTCCTGGCGCGAACGCTCGATGCGCGTGTCACAAGAGATATTGACTTGGTTGCTCAAGAGGAGAGCCTCGAAGAGGCTGTTGCCGATCTGGTGCGGGCGGCTTCGATTGATCTGGAGGATTTCGTTTCGTTTGTCTTTGATCGTGCAGAGCAGATCAAAGAAGAAGATGAGTATCGGTGCGGTGCTAAGGTATGGTTCACCCCCTTTATGGGAACCAAGAAGCTACAGCCAATTTCAATTGACTTGGTAATTGATGAAGTGCGGGGACTTGAGCCTGAGGTTCTCGCGCCGATCGATCGTTTGAATATCGAGGGGCTCCCAGTCTGCGACTATCGAGTATGCCGAGTGGAGAGCGCCCTTGCAGATAAATTGCTCGCAATGATAGAGATGCATGAGGGCCGTGCCTCTTCGCGAATCAAGGATATAGTCGACATCTTGGTGTACGCGAAAACTTGCTTCATCGATGGGGCTACACTTATCGAGAGAGTCGAGAAAGAAGCGTCTGTCCGCAAGGTGGCAATGCCGGAAGAGTTCGTGGCGCCTCTCTGGTGGAAACAAAATGGTTCTGCGCAGTATGTAAAGATGGCTAGGCAGGCGGGGGTACTTGATCTCGCGGGGAGTATCACTGGAGCAGAAGAGGTCGTCAATCGGTTGTATGCTCCGTGCTTCGATCGTTCGGAGAATGTGCGCAAATGGAATCCCCAGACTACGGGATGGGAGTAGCCCAGACAGTTAAGCCGGCGGCAGGAGCTGGTCCCGCCGCCGGCTTGGGGCGTTACTGCTGCCTATGTGTTACTCGCAGATTTGGTCGAGCACTTCGGTGATGGTCTTTTTTGCGACTTCGAGGTTGCGCTGGGCTTGGGCGACGGCAGCCTCGGCTTGTTTCTTTGTTTCTACGACCTCGGCAAAGCGATTGATGGATTCGCTGTACTCGCGCGTGCGCGGGTCGAGCGCTGGCGGGACTTCGATCTCGAACAGGTCGTTAGGGCGGATGGCGCGGATGCTGGCTGCTTCGGTTAATGCTTGAATCAGCTGTGCCCCATGGCCTTCGGTAAGGTATCCAACGATTATCTCCGAAAACACTACGCGCTCCTCTTCGGTCATCGTTTGGAACGACGGGCGAATGACGGTGGTGTTATGCGAAGCAACTAGGTGTTGCTTCGCGTCATCGGCGCTGACGACGAGCAGGTTGGACGCGCCGTAGCGACCCAGCATGCGTGGCATGACGATATCTCCAGCGCGGAGCTCATATCGATCGAGAACGCTGGGGTTCACCTTTACGATTTTGGAATCCGAGCTATTTGCACTCTCTACAGCATATGCGGGTAGAAGGTTGCCATCTTGAAAATCCTGAGATGAGATGCGGCGTACCTCGATTGCATCAATGTCGTTTGATGTGGTGCTCTCGCGGGGCATAAATGGAGCTACTCGCGTAAAAGCGTCACCGAGCGTAGCCCTGTAGTTTCGGGTGAGGCTGATAAGGCTGATTTTGCCTTTTGAGAGGGCTGCGCGATGCAGCAGCAATTCACGCGTGGCAAAAGTGGACGTTTCGATAGGCGTTGATCTGGGCGTATTGGTATCAATGCGGGCCCAGTCGGGGGAGATGGAAAAGGTGATATCTGAGTAATACGATGTTTCTGTCACATATCGAAAACGCGGCCCGGATTCGATTGCGCTGCGAAATGCAACGCTGCGATTTCCTGAAGACAATATGAGAAGCGCGCTTGTCATGTAGGGCCTGGGTTCAGAAAGTGGCAAATACACGACGCTCTCGATGAGTCCTTCGCGTATCAGGATCGTGCGCGCCTGCTCGGCTTTATCGAGTAGGTCGGCGGGCAGCACTACGGCTGCGCGAGTGCGATTCGAAAGGGCGAGCGCATACAGACACCAAATAAAGGGACCCCAGTCACAGAAATCGAGGTAGCCGGGCTCTAAGTAATCGATCAAGGCGATACATTCTTTTTCGATGTCGTGTTTGCCCGTACGGTAATACCCCGATGCGTCGATAAACACCGGAGCCGCATCGCCATTGCCCGCGCCCTGCCTGCCGGGTTCAAGCTCGCAAATATCGGGTACGCCGTTGCTGTTCAGGCTGAAACATTCACGAAGCGCCTTACAGTCGATGGCGCCAGGCAGACGGACGGTGAGTAGACGGCTGCCCTGCTCCAGATTAAGCGCGCGTGAGAGGGCGGCGGCGGTGAGACGTGGCAATGATGTTGTTTCACGCATGTATAGAGCCCTTTCTTCTTAGTGGGTTATATATTAGCAGAAAATTTTGATAATTTCTAATGACGAGAACAGAGCACTGTGCTATTCTCGAAGTAATACAAAACCAACTCAATACAAACTGCTTGATGCAATCGCTACACAGCCTTTAGGTAAACTGCGCTATCAAGCAGGGTGATTTCACTAACGAAGCTACAGGTTAGGTCGATTGTCATCGTCCATGCCTCAGACCATTCTAAAACATAGAACAGACTTATCGACAAACATCCGCAACCGGATAGGAAGAAGCATTCATGAAGAATGAAGACAGCATTTACGAGGTGTTCCTCAACACGATCGACGAAGATCTCCGCAGCATGTGCAAAAAGAACGGGAAGGCAGAGATGCCGTTTCCGTATCCGTACTGCGGCGAGCAGGATACCGAGCGCTTGGCCAAGGCACTCGTTGACGTGCTGGAAAAGCACTCGCCCGATATTCCCGGGCTGGTGCCCGAGCAGTATCGAGACGATGTGCACGAGGCCCGCGAGCTTTTGGCCGCAGCGTCGCTCGCTTTGTTGTCGCTGTATTTTCCCCAGCGCGATAACTGCGCGCACTGCATGGCCATCTTAATTGGCATGTTTGAGCACGGAAGCAATCCGCGCTTTAAGTCGAGCGGTGTGCGCATGTTCGAGCAGGTTACGACAGGTATGAAGTACTCGTCTGAACAAGGTGGATATATTCTGTCTCGCTTTGTGCGAAGCATTGACTACAAAAGACCCTGCGACCACGTGCATCGCGATGGCTCGCGCGGTTTTACGGCGGACGAGGACGATGCCGTCATGTTTTATAAGCGCTATCTCAAGGTGCAGAGACACGTATTCGATACCAGTCCGCGTTTCAACTTTGAGCTATGCGTCAAACGCCCGTTTGAGGCTCTTTCGGACAATCGGGAGAACTTTTATTGCATGGAGGAAAAGATGGAAATCGATTTGGCAACTAAGGTACGGGAGCTCCAGGACCGCTACACCCTCAACTTCGCTCAGGCCAAAGAGTATGACCTGCTCGACAAGCTGATGATTGATGCATTGCTTGCATATCTGCGCGACGGGTCAGTCTCAATCGCGGCGCGCGAGAGCTATGTGGCGCAAACCGAGCGTCTGATTGACGGTGCGGTCAAGTTGCCGTGTGCGACGAGCCCCAAGGAGGGCGCAGACGTCGACCGTATTTCCTAGCAATCACGCAGAACTATCGACAAGAAAGGGGCCGTGCAATGTCGGTCATTAAGATGTACGGCTACGAGGCCGCGCAGCAAACGGAGTATCAGACCAAGAAGTGGGCGACCAAGGAGGAAATGCAGACGCTGTCATCCGGCGATGAGCAGCGCGATGTGATCTTGGCGCAAGGTGCCACGGTGGCTTTCTACGAGGGCGACAAGCACTGGGAGACGAGCGTGTCCAACAATGTGTTTGCCTTTGGCGGTACCGGCAGCGGCAAAACGGCGAGTTTCATTTTGCCCAACCTGCTCAATCACCACGAGTGCTGCTATGTGGTCACGGACACCAAGGGCGAGCTGCTGCGCCGTACGGGGAAGGGCTTCGAGGAGGACGGCTACG
Source organism: uncultured Collinsella sp. (assembly GCA_905194675.1). Lineage (GTDB taxonomy): Bacteria > Actinomycetota > Coriobacteriia > Coriobacteriales > Coriobacteriaceae > Collinsella. Next base: position 34,158 of record CAJJTG010000007.1, read on the forward strand.
AGGTAACGGTTCTCGACACCATCAATCCCGAGCAGTCGTCCGGGTACGATCCTTTGCGCTACGTGATGGATGTCGAGGATATCCCCACCACAGTGGCGTCAATCATGGAGGGGGTCGATCCTGACAGGCGTAGCTTTAGGGACGATCCGTTTTGGGACAATGCGAGCGATCTGCTACTTCGAGCGATTATTGGAATCCTGTTCCTCTTAGAGTGCCTTGCCGGCACATTTGCGCCGGACGGGGATCCCGCAGCTCCGCGACGCTATCTTAAGATGAACAACGTCTTTAAGCTGGCGGCACTCATCAAGGTTACGGGAGATGGCGAGGGACGATTTCCGCTGGATCACCTTGTGGAGCAGGTGGAGTCCAAGGAATTTCTTGGCAAGTATGATTCTGCGAACGCGGACCTGTATGGCGTTGAACAGTATCGTGATTTTCGCGGGGCAGCCGATAGAACGCTTAAGAGCATTCTGATCACGCTTAACGCGACCATCTCGCGGCTTAAGACCCCCCAGCTCATGCGCGTCTTTGAGAAAGACGAGATGCGCCTCGACCGTATCGACGAGGGCAAGCGCGTAATCGATCTTAAGGTGAGCGACAACGACTCGACCAATGCATGGCTTGCGAACGTTGCCCTTAAGCAGCTGTTTAACCTGGCCCAGCGCCGCGCTGATTCCAACCCCAGCGGGCATTTGCAGCGCCACGTGCAGTTTATTCTGGATGAGTTTCCCAACGTGGGCCGCATTCCCGATTTTGAGCGGAGTATTGCGACCGTGCGCAGCCGTGGCATTAGCTTTTTGATGTGCGCGCAATCGCTGAGTCAGCTCGATGGTGCGTACGGCAAATCCGCAGCGCTTACCATCCTCGATAACTGCGACAGCTTGATCTATATGGGCGGCGGCAGCAACATCGCGACACAGGAGTACATAAGCAATCTGTGCGGCGAGTCGGTTCTGGGCACCAATTACGTGGGCGCCGAGCGTACTGCCGTCGATGTGCGCGGTTGCGTGATAACCCCGGGCGAGGTGGGGCTTATGCCGCGTACCGACTGCCTGGTCAAAGTAACCGGCATGCGCCCCTTCCGTGCCAAGAAGTATTTTTGCGGCGACCATCCCAATGCGGCCAAGTGGCTGAGGGATTAGTCCTTGCAGCTTCGCGCGCTCCATCTTGCCTATTTGACCGCACGGCTTCCATTGGCCGCTAGCCGTGCGGCCTCGTTTTACTTCCTTACCGATTCCGTTTAGAAGGGAATTACCATGTCCGTTATGTATCGTGAGCCTAGCATTATCAAGAAGTCCAAGGACGGTCGCGTTGCCGCCGTCGATATGGCAAGTGAGCTGCTTAACAGCCGCGTGCTGCTGCTGGAAGGCGAGGTCAACGATGTGACCTGCAATGGCCTTATTAAGTCCATGCTGGTGTTGGAGCATCAGAGCGCCACCGAGCCCATCACCCTCATCATCAACAGCCCGGGCGGTAGCGTTACGGCGGGGCTGGCGCTCATCGACACCATGCAGTCGCTCGACTGCCCCGTGATCACGGTGGGCGAGGGCGTCGTGGCCTCGATGGCCGCGGTGATCTTGGCCTGCGGCGACCACCGCCAGGTATACCGCCACACGCAAGTGCTCATCCACCAGTTGATGGGCGGCACGGGCATGGCGCAGCAGACCGATATCGAGATCGTGGCCCAGCACACGGCGGCCATGCGCGCCGAGCTGGACGAGCTGCTGGCCGAGCATGGCAACCTGAGCGCCCAGGAGTTCCACGAGCTCACCGAGCGCGACTGCTGGTGCAACGCCAGGCGCGCTCTGGAGTTGGGTCTGGTGGACGAGGCGATTGCTCCGAGTAAGAAGGCGCTCTAGCGGGGCTCATGTCTTGTGGGCATATAGAGCGGGGCGAACGATCGCGTAGTTTAACGGCCAGAAAGAGGTTGAACATGAGCAGGATTTGGGATGTCGACGGCATTGAGTGGGAAGACCTGCCCACCGTGAGCGACCTGCTGTGCGCTGCGGACACAAAGATCCTGGCGCGCGAGGTTGCCCTGCGATACGGCGGCAAGCCGGACGGCCGCGGCCGTGTCGATAACGAGCGCAGCTTAAAGCGCGCCCGCCGCAAGGTCAAAAAGCTGCGCAAGGTTGACCCCGAGCCCAGCGACAATATCGTCCTGCTGCCCAAGCACGTCATCAATCGTCGTGGTGCAGGCCACGGCTTTGGCTATTACGACGTGGAGCCGTGCATCTTTACACGCGGCGGCGTTCAAATGCTAGGTGAGGATGTGCTCGCCAAAGTACGTCCGTGGGAATTGATCTTGATGGATGATGAGTCCGCGAGCGAAATGCTGGGCTATCGCGTATGGCTCGGCGGCGAGTGGGACCTGTGCGAGCGCTACCGCTTTTTGGCCGTGGTGTGCGTTCGCATGCTGAACAGCATCCGGGCGCAAAAGGAGCTGCGCAAGTGCCTCGTGCAGGGCGAGACAGCCTGTGATATGGACGAGGACGAGGCGATCGAAGGGATTCGCCGCGACGTGCTGTATCCCGAGGAAGTGATCAACGCCAAACTCGGCGGCTATTGGGATGCGAGTTTGGGACTCAACCTGCCCTGGAAGAACGAGCACCGGCAGACTTGCACGCGAATCGACAGGGCTATCGATGACCTGTTTGCCGAGGAGACGAAGCGCAATGCCGCGGAGCTTGGGGGGAAACTCGGGCAAGGATATGCGAAGCGTGGCTAGGACGGATATTTGCTGTACAGATTACTTCCATGAATGAGCGAAGATAATTCGGCAAAAATCTGTCTGGACGGAATGATAGAACGATGGTGTTAAACGATATCTGTGCTTCAAGGAGTTAATAATGGAAATCGCTTATAAGGATTTATTTCGTAAAAACTATCTTACTTATGTGCCCGGTCCAGCAGGTTTCTTCGCAAAAAAGTTCAAGGAAAGCGGATATAGCGAGGCTGAATTAATTGATTTGATTTTAGGAGTGGATTTCTCTCTCGCTGGAGCTGACGAGGATATTAGCCTGGAAAAGAAATGCGAAATAATCGAACGGGCGGTTGCAGATGCGCATTATACGAGTTGGGCCCTCGACCTGATTGGTCTGGTGATTTCTTTTTCCGCCGGCAAGTTTTCGTCTGCGTTGGCGGTCAGCAATCCAATTCCAGCCGCGGTTTTCGTAGCGTTATTTCTGGCCGCCCTGGCAATATACGCTCGGTTTCGGATTTGCTTTGAACGAAATCGAACGGCACTGTTGTGTGCGCTGAGGCATATAAAGATGGTTCAAGCGAAGTTGAGCAAATCATCATGATTTTATTGCCTAATTGCAGCCATAAGCTATGAAGCACTGGGATTGCTATGCCTTATTGCAGGGATGCTTTACTGATTGAGAAAAACGTGAAGCGACCGTGGTTGACGGTCGCTTCACGTAAACAGGCATTTTTAAATCTTGCGTAACCTGATTTGGAAGTTCAGATTAAAGAAATAGTCATCATCGATTTTATACACATACCCATAGTCACCATGGTCTGGATTTGTGCTGGGGAAATCAAGATAAGCCAAATTGTATAGGTAGTCTTTGAATTCGTCGGATTCAAGAGCGTAATGACAGGTTATTTTTCCAGTTTTTGAAACATCGATGTAGCCACCATTGACGACGCCCTTGCCGTCCCAAAGCGTTGAGGCTGTCATTCTGCAATAAGTTGCGTATAGAAATGCCTTAAACATGTACTGGTATTTTAAGTGAGGACGGGAAATCTGGTGTGGATTAGCCTGGGCCAGCCTATTAACTGCGGCTGGAAGGTTGACGTCCTTGTTCCCATGGAAAAAATGATCTCTTAGGATCCATTCGATCGCCTCGGGCAAAAGCGGATTAAGAAGCTCAAGATTGTCTCTAAAAGCTCGAACCTTTGCTTTTTTTGCGATGACATAGTCTTTAAATACAACGGAACTTGCCGTCTCAATGATTGCGTCGCATCGACTTTGGACCGCTGCGTGGTTTTTGCTGTCCACTAATGAATTGATGTGATTCATGTCATCGTCATTGATGCCGTTAATTTGATAAATCAACCCCGAGGCTGATGCCGTGTTGAATAGGGTAGGGTCATTGCCAAAATACGATTTAATCGAGAAGCCGATGCGATCGCGCTTGAGGCCAGTGCGCGAATCAAGCGTTGTTAGATAAATGTCGTTTTTATCGCCGCTCCCGGCCTTCAACTTCAGGACTTCTGCCAGCTTCAGGAAGGTCACAGCTTCTTCAGATGCTGTGAAGGTGCTTTTCCCGTGCTGAATTTTATCCATAAGATCGTCAGCGGCGACAGTAAAATCGCTGGCGGCAACCTTGGCAACGGGAGAGCCGTTAACGTCGATGATTACATCCGTATTGTTTTCATCCATGCTATACGCGACGATGCGGTCTTTGGTTTCTTTCCTAATGACCCCTACAACTTCCATCCATACATCGGTGGCTTGCGTTGAAGTGTCATACGAAAGGGCGATCTTTCCGTCGCCGATAAGACGCATTGCGGTATAGAGCTCGCTCCATTCGCCTTTATTAGCTCGCCATTTATCTGCCTGTTTTTCATCGCGTGCCATCTAGGACCTCCCTAATTTTTTTTGCAATTTCAGCAATGACGGGCACCGTTACCGAATTGCCAAATTGCTTATATAGCTGAGTGTCGCTCAGGACTAAATTGTATGAATCGGGAAAACCTTGAAGTCGTGCCCATTCACGAGGGGTTAGCTTTCTAACGTCCTCTTTATTGATTGACCCCTTAATCCTGGTCACCGGGGTCATAGAATGCTCCCGGTGATCGACAATTAGATTGCGCTCGCGACCCATACCTCCGCAAACGATGGCTCCTGCGATGCCGTCTAGCTCACGAATTTCATAGCCAAACCCGTGCCCAAGTGCCTCATGTCTCGCTCTGTGCTTTCTGAGCGTTTCAAGGTAAACATCAGATAGATAGTACTTTGGGCTAATGGGGGCGTTTTCGAGGATGTCGCTGAGGGTGGCTTTGTGTTCAAGTCCAGATGGAAAGGTAAAGCTATCTGGAGCGACGTCGTCTCGAAAAGCAACAATATAAATTCGCTCTCTGTTTTGGGGAACGCCAAAATCCTTAGAGTTCAACATCTTATAAAATGGGACGTATCCCTCTTCTTTTAGTGCGCCGAGAATAGTCTCAAATGTCCTGCCTTTATCGTGGATGGGGAGTCCCTTGACATTTTCGCAGAAGATAACGCTCGGTTTGTTTGCACGCTCGGTGCAAATGCGAAGCGTATCGAAGAACAAAGTTCCGCGGGCCCTGCCTTTGTAATCGTCAGCAAATCCCTTTCGTTTCCCCGCCAGACTAAAAGCTTGGCAGGGAAAGCCCGCCAAGCAAATGTCAAAATCGGGAACATCCGAAGCATCAATTTGTGTGATATCGCCTGCGATTTGAAAGGAGTCGATGAAATTTGCGCGATAGGTTTTACGTGCTGGTTCATCCAATTCGCTTGCGAAGATGGTTTTGATGTCAGAGCCAAAGGCCTCTTCGAATCCCATCCTGATTCCACCAATGCCAGCAAATAGATCAATGGCTCGATACGTTGCCATACCACTCCCGATAACAATGCGGTGTTGAAGCAGTTAGAAACCCGCAGATACCTTCTTTCGAATCAAACATTTTATTCTAGCTTGGATTGAGCCTGTCCTGCGTGCGGCAACTAGTCAAAAAGACTATAAAGCAATCTTGAGATAGGAAATTGAGGTTATTTTGAAGCTGTATGACAGGGCAAGAGCTGAAGATAATTAATGGAGGGCATGTTTGCGGGCCTGTATCGTGTGCACTGACAGCGAATGAGACAAATAATAGTCAAGTGTGAATATGGCATAACTTGGGTTGTCGAATGCATCGGTGCAATGGCCGCATGCGTCGCGCACATGTCGTGTGTCTTGGACGGTCAGGTTGCTAGAGGCGAATTTGGGATTGTTAATTTCAAACAGGGGGAATGTTGTTTCGCAATTTGATTGACATTATTTATCTGTGCAACACTCTTTGACGGATTGTTCGGTCTTACGTGCTATGAGCTGCATGAATACTTAATGAGGCCTATATAATCTAGAGCGTTCTTTTGAATTGTCGTGAGGCGGGGCAACAGGGATTGCTGACTGTGCCCTCCGTCGTCCAATCCTCTTTTATGGCCGCCTCCGCGGTCGCGATGCGATCGTCTCTGATGGATAGGCAATCCCAGTAGTCGGACAAACCGGGAACGGGGGTGTGTCTGATTGGTTTCATTCCTTTCTTTCTGGCCTTGTCAGCCTCCATCTCTAATGAGATGACGGTGGCAACTAAGTCGAATTTAGAAAGTGCCCATCCGTTGTCCGATTTGCGACAGCTACTAGTGTTCTGCTCTGCGAGCTTATCTAAGAGCTCTGGAAGGGTGCCTAATTGCGCTGACTGGGTCGTAATAGTAACGATTTCATTGCCATCCGCCAATGACCCGTTCCAAATCACGGGGCGAGGATGGCCACATGCTTCAGGTGTTTGAGTGCTGGGCTGGTTTTTGGGCTGATTGATCGCTTTGAGCCACTCTTCGTAGAGTGCTTTCGGCACGAGGGGAGAGCGTTGATAAAAAGGTCCAAGGGTGTGGTCGACGGCGGCGGCTAGTTCTTGAAAATAAAGCTGTCGTTTTTTGTTGATAGCCATAGGGTTATGCCCGTCTTTCTCGCTGACGGTATCTGCTTTGCGTCTTAAATTGACGGCAGTTGCATGGGGCGGCTTTTTACCAAGCTTGAGTTTTCTATTACTCGCGGGATTGCAGTACATGCCCGTTTCGTTGTCGTATCTAGAACAATACTTGCTATTGTTGCCAGTTGGGAAAAAGGGCTCGTTACATGTGCTGCATTTTGCCGGAAGTGCCCCAGATCGCAGGGCTTCGCATAGTAGATGCGCATAGAAAACCGGGAATGATTCCGGAAGAAAAGAATGAATCAATGAGTGGGAGCGGTCTATCAAGTGCTGGAAATGAAGGGCTTCTTGCATTGCGTCACTGTCGTTGATGTCGATAACAAGGTACTTTCCGTCATTTACGATAAACCGCATGATGCCGATTGTGCTTTCGGCGTTCCTCGATAACTCCACCTTGTTGTAGAGCCTGTTCTGAATCAGGTTGAGTGCCAGAGAGTCGAGGCTATTGAGGTCCTGGACCATTGGGGCGGCGATTGCATGTTTCGTGCATTCTGAGGACGTTAGTTCCCCAAAACGGCGAATTTGATCAGCGACATCCAGGATGGATTCTCCGGTAGAAAGCAGCTTCGCGAATAATGAAACGTAGCTGCTGAGGTCATCCCGATAAGAAGGCTCGTTTATCTTCTTGGATAAGCTAAGACAATCAATGATGATGTCGCCAAGAACGGCTATTGCCAACTCATGGATATCGATGGCTAGTTGGGTATCAACTAATTGACCGTGGAAGTGCGTCTCATAAAACTCTCTTTTGGTTTCTGGCGTTTTAAGCGCCAACGGGTGGTGGGCAATTGAGCGCTCGCTTCCGCGAGCGAGCTCAGGCCTACTGTTTAGGCCAAAGAGCATTTCAATGTAATTGGCCAGATTAGGGGCAACGGAATCGGCGGCATCGTTGCTGCTTAGTAACTCAAGTGCTGGCATAGCAACTTTCGCGATGTTCCTGCACTCTATTGCCCAAAGGGAGAAAACCTTCGAGGGCAAATAGGCATCGGGTATTTCATCAAGATAAACTGAATCGATGCATAATGAGCAAGCATTGAAAAAGAGCTGGTAGATACCGTCCGAATAGCCGCCGCTTATTGCGGAATCAAGCGCTTGCTTGACTGCTTCTGTGAGCTCATGCGTTATATTTGCCTTTTCGATATGGCATTTGTCGAGGTCGCCGCCTGCGTCAATTATTCTCGAACAAAGCGGAGGAAAACACGTGGAAGCATTTTTATAATCTGAGCCTTCGAGATATTGAGCTTCTTGAATGCGCTGCATTCGCTGTGGCGAATTAAAGATGCGGTGTGGAACGGGCGCTGAATGGGCGTTACGATATTCGGCATACCAAGAGGACATTTCGTTAAAGAACTTCTCAAGATCAATTCTTAGGAATTCGTTTAACAGCTCTTTTGCAGACCAATGCTGTTCGAATTCCGCTCCTTCACATTCTTGATCCTTATCGGGTTTTGCGTTTGTCAGTTGTTTGCAACAGAGATGCAAAGAGGTATCTCTGTCAAACCGAATGAAGCTAGCCCTAACACGCCAGGTCAGAGCTATTAAATTGGCACCTTGCATATTTCTTAAACCAGCACAACTTTCAAAATCAAATATACTTTGTGCCATTGTGCCACTTTGTCGTGTTCAATAGGAGTCGAGCAAGAAAGAAGTCCAAGGGAGGACGGAAAATGTTCGACGGCACCCTGTTTGAACTGGTTAATTCCACCAAGCGCGATGAGCTTGAAGATATCGTTTGCGAAGCTATGACCATCTGTGATGAGCTGAAGGTGGGCCTTTCTGAGGAGCGCGGGCTCGGCTTCTTTGAAGACTGTGCCCGTCAAAGCGCCTATGAGCTCATGCTCGACAATTGTCGTGACGAGCTTGCTCGTCTGGGCTTTGAGCTCGAGTGGGGCGTTGAGGACTATCCGGTGGTCTCGCCGGTCCGTTCGGTTTCGCTTGCGCGGATCTCAGCGCATGACGCCGTTGGCGTCGAGTATTCGAGTCGTAATGACCTCGATATAGCTTGTTAGTCTTTCTTTCTTCGTAGGCGGTCAAGCCGACCTGCTGTTTTATCGGGACTTCTAAGCAGTCCCGTTCTTTACGCCAATCACCCCAAAACTCAATCACCAACCAATCGGGTCTCTCTGAAAGGAAGATCATGAATACTTCTATTCAAAATGTGTCCGTCTCTCACAAGCCGAGCATCACCAAGATTGCCGAAGGCGCGTTGCTAATCGCTGTCGCGGCGTTAGCTGTGAACGGCATCATTTCCTTTACTGCACCGTCGTACATCTGGAAAGGTGAGATTCCTATGTTCACGCCTGACCTGTTCGATCATCCCTACGAGGCTCCAACGGTGGAGGATATTGTGTCGGGAATGGAGACGCTTGACCGGGTGTCGATGACCGCGGCCGTGCTCGTTGCTCTGTATCCTGTATACCATGCCATTTGGTGCCTCTGCGCAGGTGTTGGGTGCAATTGCAAGGCACCTGTGTTTTGCGGACGGATGTCGCGCCGCTTTGGCTCGTTGAGCGCCTGTTCGCTTTTGGCCGTGCTTGCCGTATGTCGTGGGTTTGAGTGCTATATCGACGGCGGGGCCACGGGGGACAAACTCCTCATGATCGTGGGCCTTTTCCTCATGGTGACATCGATTGCGCTTGTTTCCGGATGCGTCCTGGCATGCATTGTCAAATGGTATGAGCTCAAAGGTCCTGGGCGCTATCGTGGCGACGAGGCTCTTGTCGCATGGTTCGGCCGTGCAGATGTCTTACTGAATCGCGCGAGCTCGAACATGGTGCCGCTGTATGGTGCCGAAATGCTTGCCTGCGCGGCATCGTTGATTTTTGGATATGGCATCGCTAGCGCTATTGCATCCATCATTACGATTGTATTAACCGCCTGGGGCATTGTGCTCGCCATCATCTTTATCCCTCTTTGTATCGGCTGCGTTTCGGCTAGCTCGAAAGGCTAGAAGGGTGAATCTGTTCGCGGACACGTAGAAAGCCGCGGCATCAAGCTCAGTCTTGCTTTTCCGGGTCATATCCCTTTGTATACACGGTAAAGCTGAGGTCATCGATCATGCCGGTACTGCAGACACATGCGTCGGGCGTGTTCCAAGTGTCCTGAACCGTCAGGTCGGTTGAGACGCGCTCGGGCTCATCAATTCCAAGCAATGGAATGGGTTTTGTCATCTGATCGGCGTTATTTATCTGCGCAATGATCTCCAGCAACTTGTACAACTTGATATGCCAGGAGCTGTATGGGTGCTCGCCGGGCCCCTTGAAATCCAACGTGCATTTTGATTGTGGGCTTTCGGCAAGTTGGCCCAAACGTTCAAAAAGCGCTGGGTACTCGGCTCCGGAAAACTCGACTCGAACATAACGATTGCCATCGCGGACGACTCCGTACCACATTACAGAGTATGGAAAGCCGATTCTATCCGGTCGTTTGATTTCCGTCCTGCAATTGGGCTGGTTGACGATAGACAGCCATGTCGAATAGAGCTCGTCGGAAATAAGGTCACTCGCTTGGTATGTTGGACCAATGCCATCGAGGACAAAGTTGCCAAGACGCTCAAAATAGTGGGCACAATCCGCTAGGCCATTTTTATACGCCGTATCGGCTTTTCTCTGCATATTGAGCGCGACATCGCGGGGCGATTTGCGACCAAGATGTTTTTTTGGCGTTATATCGCGGGTTGCAGTAGAGCTTGGTCTCCTCGCTATATCGGTCGCAGTACTTGCTGTTGGGACCAGTTGGAAAAAAGAGCGAACCGCAGGTTTGGCATGCTATCGGCATAATGCCGCACAGCAGCAGCTCGTGAAGGATGCGGGCATAAAGGCTTGCAAAGGACCATTCCTCTTCGGTGAAGTAGAGCTCTCCTGCCTTTGAAATAACGGCTTGAAGCCCAACGAGCCTATTGAGGTTTTCCTGGTCGTTAAGCTCTGCATGCGTATGGAAGTCTCCATTTGCGAAGATCTGGTTCTCGCGCATAGCTTCGAGATAGTTTTTACGAAACGCCTGCATAAAGGGGGCGCTATTCATGCGCTTTATTCCATTCAAATGCTCTTCGAGCTTTTGAGCCGTTTCGTTTCCGGGCAAGTGTTTTTTGGCTGCGTATACAAAAGCTTCGCCAAAGCGGATGATTGCTGGCAGCTGCTCATCGAATAATCGGAATTGTCGCGGGTCGCTTGTTTTGATGGCGGCTGGGAAAAACTCTTCGTTTTGCGCGAGCAGGCTAGGTGCCTCGGTGTTTTTAAGCAGCGGGGTAAGCTCCAGACATTCCTGATAAAAAACAATGAGAAGCGCTCGAAAGAGATCGATATTGGTGCAGACGCAAGCTGTTTCTATCTGAGATTTCGCCTTGGGAAAGTTGCGTATAGGATTGTCGCGGTCATACGGCACTGGTGCTGTTAGATCAGTCTCGCCGTTGGTAGCGTTAATGCTCATGTCGTTCGACTCGAGCTGGAGATAGGAGCTGAAGAGGGACGCCATTTCTTGCTTGTTGAGTTGGTCCGATGTTGTAATCACCGCGCGGTACAGGCGGTTGATCTCGTCGCACTCAATAGCGTTGTTGTACATCCAGCAGCTGTAATAGCGATAGTCGGGAATCGCCGTGATGTTCATGACACACTGTCTACAGACATTTTCAAGGAGATATCTGGCCATGCCGGAAATCTCTCCGTGTGCATGGCTTGTAATGGCTTCGTCGAATATCGGAGCAAAGAAATCGAGGTCGCGTTCCTTTTGTTTTTGAAGGTTGATAGCGATTTCAGCTTCGTTCAATTCTGCTTGGGTGGGCTCTTGGTCGGGATCGTCTGGATCGAGCCAGTCGTCATGGTCTGGCTCGGATGCGGAGTCTATCGAGGTGTGTTGCACATGGTGAGGAGCGGCAGGGGGCTGTCGAATGGCGTTCTGCAAATCGATATAAAAGCGAAGTTCTGCTCGCTCACGAAAGTGGTTCCCAATCTCGTTGAAAAGCGAGCTTAAGTCGACGCGTAATAGATCGTTGGCTATGGAGACGAGACTCCATGCGCTTGCATTGCCGGATGTGCTTCCGTCACCGGCGCAATCAATCTCTGGCGTCCTGTTAAGAAGAAGCATACGGGGATTGACGGGGGAGCGAAGAAAGCCAGCCTCAAAACCCCAGCTAAATGGTTCTTTTTCGGACTCAAGCATCGATGCTCCAAACAGCCAAAATTTAAAACGCGATAAAAGTTATATTACGCGGCTGTTCGCGGCTGTTCAATGGAGTCAAGCGAAAAGGCTTAAAACCAGGGAGGCCGTTATGCCCGATTGCATCAAGCTCAACGAAGGAAACATCGATGTGTGCGAGCGAGGCTACGCGTCTACGGAGGATTTCGAGAATGCGGTGGATGTTTACGGAGTGATCCGTGGGCGAGTCGATGAGCTTGACCAGCTTGGTTTCGAGTTTAGATGGTCGTCAGTCCCCGATGCAGGGATCGATGAGTGCGTCGGGCTCGAATGGATTGAGGACGACAACTCTCCACGTGGACGCGGTTTCGATATCGCTTGTTAATGTGTCCGCACGACTTGGTATCAATGTGGGCGAACAATCTGTGATCGGAGTCGACCATGGGCTGCATTCTAGTTGCCGCCGACTCCGCTTTGTTCTCCGTTGAAAGGAAAATCATGAACACTTCTATCCAAATTTCGTCCAGCGCCGTTGAGTCTGCGCCCCACACCGCCAAAGGCGAGGTCGCCAAGCTCGTGCAGGGCGCGCTGCTCATTGCCGTCGCCGCGGTTGCCGTTGTCGGCGTCGCCTCCGTCGCCGCCCCGCATTGCGTCTGGAAGGGCGAGGTCGTGCTGTTCCTGAACGAGTCGTTCCACACCGCCTATCCCGTTCCTGCGATTGCGGAGTACGCGTCGGCGGCGCCCGGGCCCGATTGGGCGTCGCTGCTCGTGGCCGTGCTCATCGCGGCGTACCCTGCCTACCATGCCGTCTGGCGCGTTCGAGAGGGGTTTGGGCTCAGCTGCGAGACGCCGGTATTCTGCAGCCGTGTGTCGCGCCTTCTCGCCGCGGTGAGCGCTTGCCTGCTGCTTGCGATGCCGTTCATGGGCTATGGAACGGCCTGGCTTGTCAACGGCAGCGCGGTAGGCGACCAGAGCCTTGTCGAGACGGGGCACAATGTATGGGCCGTTTCCATCATGATCATGCTGGGCTGTGCCCTGATGTGCCTGTTCAAGTGGTTTATCGCCAAGGGCCCCGGACGCAATTACGGCAGCGGCTTTGCCGTCGAGCTTGTCCGCCTTGCCGACGTCCTGCTGAAGCGCGCGAGCTCGAACCTGGTGTTGTGCTACGTGGCCGAGCTGCTTGCCTGCCTGCTGGCGTTGGCCTTCATTGCCGTGGCCTATGTCGTCGTGAGCGTGGCTATCGTGCTTGCGTTCGCAGCCGTGGCCTTAGTGGTGTGCATCGCCGGGCTTCCCGTTATCCTTGCCGCCTCGTGGCGCAGGTAGCGGGGCGATCATGCGAGTTCTTGTCACCGTGTGAGAAAAACATGCAAGAATCGCAAGTTCTTTTCATGCGATGAGAAAAACTTGCAGGTTGGTGCGAGGACGACGGTCCTCCGCGTGAGCGCTGTTTCGATATTGCTTGTTAATGTGTCCGAACGATTGATTGGAGACAAAATGTATCCGGGCTATGAGTGCAACAACTATCCCATAAGCATTACGGATGAGGATGGTCCGTTCCTTATCATGGAGGCGGAGCTGTCTGGTGACGTCGAGCTCAATGATGAGTTTAAGAAAGACGCCAGCTATAGATATTCGTGTGCGACTGTTTCTGCGGCGATTAATCTTTGCAGGTCGATGACGGACGGCGATGCCGATCCCTGGTATGAAAGCTGGGAGAAGGCAGCTGAGCGTTATCCGCTCGAGAAATGCGAGGAAGCGACAACGCTGTATTGGATTGAGCCGACCGATCCGCACAAGGCGCTGTGCGCCTTCCATCCCCATCCCGATCTTGAGCAGTATGTGGCTGAGACAATTGAGGCTGTTGACACCTATCTGTTGGAGTGCGAGTACTGTCCCTTTACGGTCAGCCACTTAGATCTAAAGGACGTTGACGTCCTGCTCAGCGCTGCTTGGGGATTGGCTCGAGTTCTCAAAGATATTTGGGGAACTTGCGACCCTGATGTTATGGAAAAGATTGAAGATGCTACGTACAGTGCGCATATAACGGTTAGGGACCTGATCGCGGGCGAAGAGGCGGCCAAAGCCAGTTCGAAGTCTGTTGAGGATCTCTAGCTGCTGCGCTGAACGGCGTGCCTGATCGGCAGACTGTCGGCAAAAGTCCGGACAGTCTGCCGGCCTCGGTCGCTACATCGTTCCCTTGCTCGCAGCGTAATGTTCCGCCTGCTTAAGGGCGTCCTCGTAGGCGCGCTGCTTTGCTTCGTACTCTAGCGCGTAGCGCTCCTGCTCCGCTCGCCCGGGAACAGGCACGGTCATGCTTCGCAGGTCCTTGGGAGATAGCTGTGCAAGCGAGTCTCCGTGCGAGGAGGCCAAGAGCTTCTGCTGTCCTTCATCGGATGACAGGTAGGCTAAGAAGAACCGTGCTAGTAGTTCATCTTTAAAGGATGCGCAGAAGACGACATCGCAAGGGACAATGAGCTTAGGGCATAACTGGGGTTTCTGGGGTGCCGGCTCGCGCTTCATGCTTCCCGGCACTACGAGGGCCAGCTTAAATGGCGGTCCGAAGCGTGAGATCATTATGCAGGTTTCATACTCGCCCAGCGGTTTGAGACGATAGAAATAACCTGGATCCGTATCGCCCATATCGTAAATATCCGTATCGGATACGCGCTCGGGTAGATCTTCGAAACCGATGGTCGTTCCATCGACTAAGTGTTTAAGCGATAAGTAGTAGCAGTCGATTCGTCGGTCCGTTCTGCCAAGACCCATCTGTGGCACCTTTAAAAGGGTGCTACGCGGAATGCCGCGGCGTATGTCCGCTACGGTGCCAAAGCGAACGAAGGACTCCTCTGCAAAAGAGGTGCTTTTAGCTTTCGGAAGTAAAGGCCAGGTTTTTTCAGCACCCCGATCGCCGAGATGCCAATGCGTTGCATCGGTTGTTTCGGCATAAGCATGGCTAATCGAGTCTTGGATCTGATGCATGAGCTCACTTGTCATGGGCTTGTCATCAAATGACCGCCCATCAAAGAGGAAATATGGCTCGTTGGGTTTGCGGTCGCCTAGAAATAGTAGGGCATAGCCATCGCTATTGGCTGCGATCGTATTGGGAAGCAACACTATCGCTGTCAATAGTCCAAGCTGGCAGAGCAGACGGCGCCCGTCTGCGGCGCGTGCCAGGTTGAGCAGTCGGTTGGAGACTTGTACGACTGCAATGGAATTCGGACGTTCACATGCAAGGGAAGCTGCGAGAAAAACGTAATACCATTCGCTGACCGAAAGCGGGCTTGGTACATCGACAAGTGTTTGCAGTTGATGGGCCCTCGACGTAAGGAAATCCTGAACATGCTCATTTGCAATTTCGAGCGAGGGCTCAAATTGAGTGAGGGGGATTTGCTCGGGGGGTCTGCAGTAGATGAGCACGGACTCATCGGTACGGGGCATGGCGCCCGATTCTGGCGTTGAGGCAAAGACATCGGCTTTGGTAAACGAAAAAGACGGGTCAGCGGATGCGTCGCGAGTTCCAAATTCGATGTTTTCGGGGTCCTTAAGGTCGATGCCCCAAATAGACCATGCGGATCCATCTGCATAGTCCTGGGCAAACTCAAAATCTCGGCAGCACAACTCGATAAGCGTATGAACTCTTAGCGTTGGCTGGAGTTTTGAGACCATAAAGGAAACCAGGTTTGCAAGAAATGCGCTGCTATGAGGCTCTGGCTCCTGATTGTAGGCATGGTAACGGCCTAGCTTGGCTTGTTCTGCGCGAGACAGAAGCACGATTGCCTCCTCGGACATACGTTGTGCGATATGGAGTGCGCCGTTGTTGGCAATGGCACGATGCGGTCAATTCATATTATCAGCCTAATTCCGATTAATTTGAAATTGAGTGTTTATAGCTTAATCCGCGAGGGTATCAACTGCGATAAGTTTTTAGAAATAAAATTCTAAAAATGGTCTGGCCTTCGGACCAATATTGCGACAGCAACGAAAGGACAGCTAATGAACGGATACGACACGTATAGGATCGAGCCAGACGCTCTCAAGAAGCCAACAACAGTGAATATTTTCGGCATGATTCTGCAAACCCTCTTTGCAGTTGTGCTGTACGTTGTCGCCGTCGACATGATGTGCTTGCTGACGACGTGGCTCGGCGGCTTTATGTTCGAGATCGGCGAGGGCAACACGGTGATTCCGCTCCATTCGTGGCGCCTGGTGGCGTTTAGGGCGTACTGGGTTGTGCTGGGCGTGGCGGTCGTTGCGGCGCTTGCCCACAAATGGATTGTGCTGTTAACGGGAGAGCGCGAATCCGACATGTGCGAGCTGCTCGGTGCAATTGAGGGTGCGGGCGCATTTGCATCCGTCGTCTGCGCGATCGTCTGTTTGCTGGGCTGTGCCGCCGCATTTGATTGGTGGGCTGGCGTTACCGGAAAGATGGCTTCGGATTCCCGCGCCAATGATTATCTGCTTTGGGCTGTTGTCTTAACAGTCGGAACGATTGTCGAGTGGCGAATTGTCGAAGGAGTTCTCAAGGCTTTATTCCCTCATGAGTGCTTGTTCCACGGGCTTCGCTTTGCATCTGCCTGCGTGGTTACTCCTCTGCTCGCGCTTGTGCCCACCGCGCTGGTCGTCATCGTGTGCGCACTGGTGGTGGGCCTTTTTGCCGGGATTCTGTTTGCATCGCTTGCGATCCCTGTGGTTATCACGGTTATTGGCATTGCCATCGCTATGAGTCGCTAACCCACAACGCAATCCAAATATCTCGCATAAAGAAAGGAACGACCATGTCGGTATTCTCTAACGCTCAAAAGCTTCTGCTGCTTGCCGTACTTACCGCTCTTATGGCTGGTGCCCTGATGTACGAAGTGTTGCATCCCACACTGTTTCCGCTGCTCAAGCAGGGCATTTTGCAGCTGCTCTACCACATTCCGGTCTTTACCCAGCCGGGCAACGTGATCTATCTGGAGTCGGCGACATCGCTGGCACTGTAGTGGTTTAAGGGCTCGGCCCACATCGAAGGAAAGAAAACCAATATGGAAAGGAAGGCGCCCATGACTCAGAAGCAGTATCGAAACATCGATCGCTACCAGGACTTGCTCAATCGAATTGCGCCTACGCGTCTGGTGGAGCAGACGCGTCAGAGTGTTATTGGCCACGAAGGAAGCTTGGAGGCCTTTGTGACGGCGCTGAGCTTTGAGGTCAACCGCTGCGTGATGTTGGCACGCGGCGCCGACCCGCGCGACGTTCTTTCGCCCGCTGCCATTTTGGTGATGGGCTCCACTGGCACGGGAAAGACCCACACCATCAAGGCCGTGGCAGATGCCGCAGGGCTCAAGCTGTTCGTGTTCGATGTCTCTACCATGACGGGCGAGGGCTGGCGTGGTGCCAGCATGAGTAACTGCCTGTCGCAGGTCGCGGACTACCAAGCTGCGAATCCCGGCGATATCTGCTTGGTGCTCTTTGACGAGTTTGACAAGGCAGCCCGTGCCGAACCCGATGGAAGCGACGTTGCGTCCAGCTTTAGTCCGTCGCAGTCGTTCCTTAAGCTCTTGGAAGGCGGGGAGATGCCGTTTGAATGCGAGAACCAGAAGGGCACGGCGATCAGGAGGCTCGATCTTGATCAGGTTGTCTGCATTTTAGGCGGCGCTTTTATGGGCTTGGATGCTCTGGTGCGCAAGCGCCTGAGCGGCAAGGCTGGCTCCACGGTTGGCTTTGGGTCCTCGTACGCCGCTGTACGCACCGCCGTAAAATCGGCAAACGAGCTGCGAGACAGTTCGACCATCGAGGATGTCGAGACTTGGGGCATTATGTCCGAGCTGTGCGGCCGCATTGGCTCGGTGATTAACTTTAACGCCCTGAGCGTGGACGATCTGGTCCAGATTGCGTATGAACAGTACCTGCCCAAGTACAACAACATGATGGGAAATGGCGCCAAGATGGAGCTGACGGCAGATGCTGCTCGCCTTGCGGCGAAGCGCGCGGTTAAGGAAGGTGCCGGCGCGCGCGGCATGCTCCGTCAGCTGCGTCCCCTTATGATGTACGCCTGGAGGGACATGCGGGAAGATACCTATATTTCCCGTGCGACCTTGGTCGTGAGCGACGGGGAGCTTGCGGTTGCGTACGAGCGCTCTCATGAGCCGCGGGGTTTTCTGCAGGAAGAGATGGGGGAGAATTCGCCCTTTCTGAACGGGAGGGAGATTGAAGCCCTGACGCTGGTGAACAACTGGATGGAGCATGAGGACGAGGACGAGCATAAGCCGTATCAGCCTGAGCTTGCTTGGCTGGCGGATTTGGTGGACGGCTCGGCGCTCGACAAGATCGTGCAGGGCGGCAAGGCATTCGATCTTGCTGGGGTGTTGTTGCGCGGCGTTCCGTTTGATGGGCCGGGGCGCATTGCCGCCCACGAGCTGCTTAAGGCGTGCGCCTGCTACAACGACGTGCTCTATGCCGATCAGGACAAGTATCGCAACCTTGCTCAGGTGCTTACGCTCACCAAATTGGTGTACAAAAATTCGCCCGATTGCTTGCTGAGCCCGCTCGATGTGGTTATGAACGGCACGACCACGGGCAACGGTTTTCAGGGTCTTGGCGAGTGGGTCGATGCCATGAGCAGGTCCGAAAAGCCTTCGTTGGAAAAGTGGCAGTATCTGGCGGCCGGGGAGGCCCTGCGGATTTACGACCACTTTAGCAAGCGCCCCGACCAGGTTAAGGAGCTTGCCGCCGAGGTGTCCCTGATGCGTGTTGCCCTTGCAGTGATGGACGTTGAGGAGCGTGAGGCATTGGAGTGCGATCTTAAGAAGTTGCTCGCTTCGTGCGAGTAATCGCCGACTGTCTCTCTTTCCTTTCTTTCTTTTTTCAGGCGGCATGGACGCCGCCACCTCAACCGCCCTGCGTGAGTTTTTGTCCGCACGGGATGGTATTCAACACATGCAACAACTAAATCGGAGGTTTGACCATGGCTACGTGGGAGCTGAACTGCCAATCGAATCCGTCGTCTGCGGGCGACAAGGAGCTTGCTCCCTATCTTGCGCGCCAAAAGGCGATGCGCGAGTTTTTTGAGCGTGCGCTGTTTGCCCCCAAGGACCAGGACAACAACGGCCTGTACTTTTTGGGCGCCACGACGGGCTCGGGTAAAAACTACACGGCCGAGCAGGTCACGGCCGATCTAATTGCCGGCGGCTGGGATGAGTCGGGGTGTTTTAACAAATGCCCCGGCCGCCGTACCTTGGTGTTTGTGGTGCCGGGCAAGGACAACCGCGACAACTATGTTGCAAACGTGCGCCAACTGCTGGTTGATCAGGGTATGGATTCCAAAGATGCGGCGCGCATGGTGTTCGATCTTCCGCGCGCGGGCGAGAACATCCTGCATTGGATCGAGGCCACCCGCGGCAAGGGTGCCGTGGGTGTGCGCAAAATTCCGTGTCCCATCGAAGCAGATGACGAGCACTCTTATCGCGTCATTAAGCGGGCATGGCGTAACGCTATGGAGGTCGCCGATGACCTTTTGGGCATCCTTGACACAAGGAGACGCCTGGGAAGTGTTGTCGATCGTCTGACCCCCAGCCTGCGGGACAAGCTGTCGTTAGCTGATGCGAGCCTGCGTTGGGCAGTGAGTTGCGAGCTTAAAAACATCACGCGTGGCATGGAGATAATCCCTCAGATTTGGCCATCTGCGCTACTCAACGACGAGAGCATGCCGCATGTGATTGCGTGCACGCCTCAAAAGCTCGTCAACACAATTGATACGGTGACCGGTGCGAGAGTTGTGCTTTTTAATGCGTCAGCCGCCGAGAAGAGCATGTTTATCTTTGACGAAATCGATCATATGAAGTCCGATATGCTGTCGACGCTGACGGACGACCCCGTAACGTTTCAGCCGGATGAGGTGCTGCGCATCCTTGATCGTCATTTTAACGGCGGCGTGGTGGACCCCTTGCTGCTAGGAAATCGAGACCAATGGATGGCGGTCTACACGCACGCTTCCACGTCGGGTGATCACAAGGGGTCGAATGCCGAGAGGAACAGGGTTTCGCGAGCGAGCGTAAAGGGAGCTGCCGAAGAAATCGCAAAGGATGCCGAGAATATTCAAAAGGCGCTTGCCTCTTGCATTAAGGAGATGAAGCTACGTCTGCCTTTTGCGCTGTCTGATGAGGCGAAAGAAGGGCAACTCTTCGGTCGACATCTGTTTGGCAGTGACGATATCTCGGTGGACGACAACTCGATAAACCCGTTGCGTTACAAGCTCAATAAGAACGGTACCCACAATATGATTACGGCTCATGGGGCGAATGGACAGCCAACAGTCAACAAGGCGGTGCGCCGAGCTCGCGGTATCGTCAGGATGGTGGTGGGTCATCTCGGCCGCTGCGCTGCGCTTATGGACAGCCTGTATTACGGCAGCATTTCGTACAAAGACGATCTTTCGCGCAAGAACATCATCGATGCGCTGGGCATTAGGAACGATCAGACCAACGAGAAGTATTTTTGGGATTCGTTGATGATGGCGCTGTTCTTTAAGAACCGTAAGAACGACGATATTGATGCAGCCGATGACTCGATGTATGCGCGCGGCGTCGGCTACCTGGTGATGGAAACCACGCTCGACCACATGTTTACCACGCACCTAACCAGCCATGGCATTGAGCGCATGCCCGAGGCGTACTTGGCCTCCATTGCTGCCAATGCACCCTGCGTGTGCATGAGCGCAACTTGGAGCGCATCGACCGTAAAGAACTTTAACCTGGATTACCTCGATGAGGTTCACGGCGTGGTCCGCAAGGATACGTGGATTGGCGAGCTCAACCAAGAGATCGTGCGACAGACCAAGCTGTTTAACAAGCAGGCGGCAAAGACGTACGACGTTGACGTTGCTTGGGTTGACGAAGACAAGAATCTTGCCGGTATGGCTGCGTTGGCCGGCGGCGCCTTTGGTGGGGCCATCGTATCGCCCGACGAGACGTACGAGCGCGTGATGGAGTTCTTTGACCAGGTCGGCGTAAGTGAAGGGCTTGCGGTGCGTCTGCGTTTAAAGATCGCCGACAGGGTGGGCACAAGCGACGTCAAGAGCATCGAGTTTGAATTGAAGCGTCTAAGCAAGACACTCGTTGCCGTGAGCACCTGGGCACGTGGCGTTGCACGCAACGAGCATCAGGCAGGAGCCATCTTTACGACGCGCCACATGGGAAACCATGGCGACTTTAATAGCTTGGCGCTGGACCTTGCCCGAGAAATCGTTGCCGAGCTGGTGATTCGGAACGTTAAGTGCCCCGAGGCGTCGTACGAGGAGTCGCTCAAGGAGGCCAAGGGTATGGTGCCGTGCTTTAACGCTGCAGAATGGGATATCGGTTGGGGTGACGCTCAAAACCGTCTCGAGATGGGCCGGCCAACCCTTATGCTCATCAATTTGTCGGCCGGTGGCTTTTCCAAGAATCTTAAATACAAGGTACCGGAAAGTTTGTGTCGCACGGTACGACAGGTTGATTGCGGCTTCGAGGATGCCGACCGCCGTCCCAAGATGGACCTGGACTTTCTGTACATTGAGTCGCCTACGAGCCGTCTGACGTCGGAAGTCGAGATTAGCTCGGCGACGTTTGTTCAGCAGGCGTTGACAGGTGTGGTTGAACAGGAAGAGCTGGTGGCGCGCGGAGAGGTCCCGTTTACCGAAAAGCGTCATAACGTACGACTGTTGCTGTCCGGAGCCAAGCAGAGTCTGCCAGTTCGCGACACCCTCTCGTATCAGGTCGAAGGTGCCCGCATTGTGGCGCAGGCGGTGGGTCGCTTGATGCGTACGAGCGTAAAGATGCCGCACGTGCAGGTGATGCTCGATCGCAAAATCGCCGGCGATTGCGACTTTTCGTTCCTGCACGATTTGCCGATGGGCTACGAGCTGGAGCAGGTGGTTGGCGCCTGCGCGGCCGTCAACAATCACATGGCGGACAAGAAGCAGCACGCTGCTAACAAACAGCAGAACCTTGCTGCCTTTAGGAACAACCTGGCGAAAGAGAAGCACGAAAAGCTGGCATGGAAGGTTACCTCCCTCGATGCGCGCGAGGAAGATCTGGCCGCCTTCGATGGCGAGCGCGACTTTTATCTGCATCATTTTTGCCTGCCGTGGGAGGACCTCGCAAGCTATCCTGCGCGCAAAAGCACCGCACTGCACATGCCGTTTGCCGCGAGTGGCTATGCGTATGCGCAGGGCGGAGCGTGTAAGGTGCCGCATTTTGAGTTTCCCAGCTATGAGGGTGAACCTGTCGAGCAGATTGCTGCCCGCCTGGAGGAGCGCTGCCGCTATAACGAGGGCCTTGAGGGCGCGAAGGTTCGCCAGGTAAGCCAGGCGGCGGCCCGCGTGCCCGAGTTGCTGTCGATTCGGGAGGTGCGCGAGCGTTGGTCGCACGACGGGGTGCCTGCGGCGCTGCAGCCGGCGGCGACGGCGCACATGACGCCCTATATGTTCCAGGCGGTGTACCTGGGGGAACTGGGAGAGTCTGCTGGTAGGGCCGTCTTCGAGGCGTATTATGACGGCCGCTATTCGCTTGCTCGTGGCGATGCGGCCCATGCCGAGACGGGCGGCGATTTTGAGGTGCTCGATGCCGCTGGCAACAAGACCGGAGTGTGGATCGATTTTAAGCACTATCGCATCGGCACCTACGAGGCCTACAGGCGCGGCGGCGGCGAGACTACGGATGCCGAGTGCTTTAAGGCAAAGGCTCAAAAGGTTGGGGCAAAGCGCCTGCTGATCGTGAATGTTTTGGCCGATGAGGCGGCGCTGGAGCTTCGTCAAAAGCCAATCGATGACGTGGGAATGGTCTACTCCTTCCCCTATATGGCAGCTGATGGAGCAATCAGTCTGGAGATGATGGAGGCGATCGGCCGTGCAATCGAAGCATAACCAGCCGTGTGGCCTGGGAGACATCGCTGTGTCCGAGCTTGTGTTGCAGCTCGATGCCGCGGCTGCCGAGAAGCGCTACTCGGTCTTTTGGTGCAACGTTGGCGATGCAGGCAAGCATGCCGTGGCGGACTTTATGGCCGATGTGTGCCAGACGGGCAAGGTCGTGGCGCTCACCCAGCTCGAGGACAACCGCGTCTTTCTGATGGTCAAGGCGGGCGCGCAGACGGGCGACCTTAACGCCCCGCTCGCCCATGAGCAAATGGTTCCGATTAAAACTCATTGGGACGAGCTGGAAGATTGCGTCGTGTTGCGCCTGCTATTCAACTCTTGCTCGCAGTTTGAGGGGGTCGAGGACGAGATTCCCAATGACACGGGGCACTTGTATGTTGTAAGCGCCAAGGGTGCTCATCGTGATGCCGCCGAGGAAGCCGGAAGGGGTCCTGCCAAGATTGAAACGGTCGAGACCGTTATCAACGAGGATTGCACCTTCGAACTCAAGATTCGAACGTTTACCAAGCGCCGAGTGCTCATCGGTCGTGCGGCAGGCGACGAGTTAGAACTCAAGAAGATCAACAGCCAGGTGGGTTACAGGCTGTCGCCTGTGGCTACGGTGATGCTGGCGCACGGACAAAGTGACGAGTACATCCTGCGCCGCGCCAAGGGCGATAAGCCGTCCAAACGTCGTGACCTTACGTTTTCTGCCCATGCGGAAAAGGTCGCCTATACCAAGAAGGGCATCCTGTACCGAGAGCTGCAGATTCTTGAGCACCGGTACAGCGATTTTGCCCGAGTGTCGCTCGGGGAGTATCCGCGCAAGAGCTTCTACGAGGTTCTGAAAAGCGACCGATATGCCCGCGTGGTTGCGGAGCGTTCGTTGGGGCAGCGGGCTGTGGTGTCGTTTGCGGGTGACGGGCTTGATGGGATGGCGCGCCAGTTGGTCGATCGGCTCAATGATTCCTCGTGGGGCGTACACGCGTCGTATGGCGGCAGGGCTGTTGATCCGCTGGCATGGAATGTCGTCGTGGTGCCCAACGAGGTTGCCGAGGACGATGGCTATGCCCTGCATGCTGGCGTGGTTGAGCAGCATGTGACGCCGGATGTGTGCGAGCCGCTGGTCAAGGCGGCATCGAATGCAAAGGTGCGGGGCGCTCAGGAGGGAGTCCTGGGAGCCATGCTCAAAGAGCTGCTGGTAAAGCAGGACGTTGCCGACGGCCGGGTGAGGGCGTTTGATATTGGCTCTTTCGCCGTTGAGTCGCTAACGGTCTGCGGCGTGGTCAATGTCCCACGCAAGGAGGAAGACAAGATCGAACTGGATGCGCGCCTTGCAACGCTAACGATTGGTGCTGACGGGGCCATGGACTACACCTCGCATCCCATCGAGGACGGCCCCGTGGACGAGAGGGAGCTTGAGCTGTTGACGGCCGACGGCAAGCTCGACAAGGATGCCTATATCTTTGACGTGCAGGCGGGCGGACAGTCTATGCTCGCGCGCGTGCGCGATACGGGCTTGACGACCTTCTCTAACAACTTTGCGACCCTGGTACGCGATTACCAGCTTACGGGTAAGGCGGGCCGTAAGAAGGAGTTTTTCGAAAGCTACAACTCGCCCTATTACGGCATTGGAACGTTCGAACGTGCAGGGCTGACCTGCTACTTTGTGGGCGTCAACAACGGCACCAAGGAAGACCTGGCGACAGCGATTCATGTGCGCTCGATCGAGATTCTCGAAGGCGACGATCTGTCCGAGCTGCTGGTTCGGCTGGTCAATGTGGGGCTTTCGCGCCATGGGGCTCCCTCTAGGTGGCCGATCCCGGTGAAGTATCTCAACGAATATGCCGCGCGCGAGGGCGTGGCGGGGGAGTGTTGTATTTGCTCGTGAGGAAACAGATTCGTTATATGCGCTAGAAAATGAAAAATGTTCTTGCAACTTACAATCAGAGCGCATATACTGCAGTCATAGCGTATGAGATGGGGTCTCAGAGGAGACCAAGCACAGCAATTACAGTTTATGTAGACGGGACTTGAGCATGAGCACCAGCAGTTTCTCCTTTTACAACAACAATAGCAGCTACATTAATCTCAAGACCATTCTTGGTTGTACTGGCGGTTCTCGCACAGAGAACGGGCCTGTATTTCTAGATGAAGAGAAGCCAAGCGGCGAAGAGCTCGAGTATTTAGATGAGATTGAGCGCGAGCGGGACTATGAGTTTGGCTTTTGCGGATATCAGTGTCATCACGATTCAATTCGCTCAATTTAATTACCCCGTTATCACCTCTTTTTAGCGGGGCAAGTTAGATCGACTATCTGTGTCAAACAACGGCTCACCGTGGGAAGGAATCGGCAATGAGCAAGAACATGAACAAGGACATGAACGGCAAGGCCTTGGGTAAGGCCAGGGCGGCTGGGCGCGTGGCGACGGTTGCTGCGGCGACGATTGCCATGACGGGCGGCTCGCTGCTGTCGCCTCTGGCCGCGGCGTCGCAGGGTGCGGATGGCATTGGCGCCGCGGGCGCAACGGCTGCGGTGATGTCGCCGCTGACGAGCGCTGCGGCCGCCGGTGCTGGCGTGGGCGCCGTGTCTGCGGCGCAAAAGGTCGCCGATCTGCAGGCTGCAGTTGATGCGGCACGCGCCAAGGCTGCTACCGCCAAGGCCGATCTGGAAGCGGCTGCTGCTCCCTACGATGCTGCTGCCGTCAACCAGCAGCAGGCGCAGGGTGCCTATGACGCGGCTTGCGATGCGAGCAAGAGCGCGGCTTCTGCTGCCTCGGCCGAGCTGGAAAAGCAGATGGGTTCCGCGCAGGATAAGGCCGATCTTGACGTCAAGGCGCTTGAGGACGCTCGGGCTGCGCTTGATGCCGCCAAGAGGAGCCTGACGGACAAGGACGAAGCCCTGGCTGTCGCCCAGAAGGCGGCTGCCGATGCCCAGTCTGCGCTTGAGGCCGCACAGGCTGCTGCATCCGACGCCACGCCCGAGGCCGTAGCCGCCGCTCAGGCTGCCGCAGAGCAGGCCGCGAGTGATTTGGAGCAGGCAAAGCAGCAGGCAGCTGATGCACAGACCAAGCTTTCGGATGCTCAGGCCGCAGCCGACGCCGCTGCTGCCAAACAGCGGGACGCACAAGGCAAGCTTTCGGCAGCTCAACAGGCAAAGGCCACGGCAGATGCGGACGTGGATGCCGCGCAGGCGAGCTATGACGCGGCCAAGGCCGATCTGGACCGAGCCGAGCAGGGCGCTGCGGGCCCGGAGTACGAGGCCGCCAAGGCAAAGGTGACTGCTGCGTCCGAGGCGCTAACGGCCGCCAAGGCCACGCAGTCGCAGCGCGAGAGCGAGCTTGCCGCCGTCGAGCAAGAGGTGACCGCCGCCGAGGGCGAGGTACAGGCTGCTCAGCAAGCAGTTGCCGATCAGCAGCAGGTTGCCACCGATGCCCAGTCCAGGCTGGATGCCGCTGTTGCCGCCAAGGCGGCTGCCGATGCCGCACTTGACCAGGCCAAGACCGATCATGCCTCCGTGCTCATGGAGCTGGCCGATGCCCAGGTCAAGCTTTCGGCTGCCAAGGACGAGAAAGACACTGCCGACAAGGCGCTCGATCAAGCGAAGGCCCAAAAGCAGCAGGCCGACCAAGCTGTGGCTCAGGCCCAGGCCAAGCTCGATGCCGCGCAGGCAACGGCGAACGCATCGGCGGAGAACTACCGCCAGGGCGCTATCGCGTTCTTTAGGAGCGTGGGCGCCGACGATGCGGCGGATATTATCCTCAACTGCAAACTCGCTGGCTACAACAAGGTGGGCGAGGAGGCCGACGCGACGAGCCTGGACAACATGAAGCAGGCGGTTGTGTGGCTCAAAGCGTGCAACGAGTATCGCGCAAGCGTTGGCCTGGGCGAGCTCAAGGTGACGTATGCCATGATGGCGACTGCCATTGCGGATGCGAACTTCTCCGACACGAAGATCGATCACGCCAGGCAGTTCGAAGTGGGCGAAAACGTGGCATGGAACTACGGAAGCAATCCGTTTAAGCAGTGGGTCGATCAGGAGAAGGCCGTCTTTGACGCTGCTGCCGCCTCGCTGGGCGCGACGGGCCTTACGGGAAAGGCCGCTTACGATTTTTATACGGCGCATAGTTCCGAGATTGATACCTACGCCGCGAAGCATGGTGATTCGGTCGGCCATTACATCAACGTAATCGATCCCAGCTACACCGTGACGGGCATGGGCGTTTGCACGCGTGGGACGCTGTACGGTCGGAGCACGCAGGCGCAGACATTCGTATATTCTGGTCGATGGTACGAGCCGTACAACGTCAATCCGATGACGGTTGCTGAGTATGGGGCTGCGCTGAACGCGTGGTGCGACTCTCTGGCAAATCCCGAGCAGGGCGTTGACACGGCACGCAAGGAGCTTGCTACGGCGCAGGGCGTTGCCGACGATGCCGGCAACAAGGTGGACGCAGCATCGCAGATCGTTGCGGCAAAGCAAGCTCAGGTTGAGCGCGCTGTCGCTGACGTTGATGTCGCGACTGCCAAGGTCTCGGAGGCTCAGACTTCTGTGGAGCAAAAGCAGGCTGCAACTGACGTCGCCGCGCGTGCTGTCAGCGATGCCCGCGCCGATTTGAGCGCTGCCAACGCCGCAGTTGCGGCGGCTCAGGACGCCGTGGCCGCCAAGTCTGGCGAGCTCGACATTGCCAAGGGCAAGGTGGCTGCTGCCAAGCGCGCACTGGATGCCGCTCGTGTCGGTGTCGGCGACAAGCAGGATGCACTTGCCGCGGCCCAGGATGAGCTGGCGGCGTATTCGGCCGATATCGCTGCTGCTCAGCGTGCGTTTGATGCGGCATCGTCTACGCTCGAAGACGCACGTGCCAATCAGCGTGAGGCGGAGGCTGAACTTGCTGTCGCCCAAGGCGATGCCGATCAGGCAGCCGTCGATGCTGCTGGCGCTCAGGCGGAGCTCGATATGGCCCAGCAGGCTGCGAGCGATGCTGGCGCTGCCGCGACAACGGCTCAGGCAAAGTCTGATGCAGCTGCCGCGCGTGCCTCCCAGCTTAAGAATGCCGCTGCAGCACTTTCCAGGGCTACTGAGGACAAGCTCGCTGCCGATGCTGCGCTTGATGCTGCGGAGATGGCCGTGAGCGATGCCGAGTACGACTTGGTGGAGGCTGACGATGCCGTGACGAATGCGGCCGCCGCCCGCGATGCCTCTGCCGCCGCGGTCACCCGCCTGCGCAGGATCAATCTTGCCGAAGCCATCGCCAACGGCAGCGCTGACGATGTGGACGAGGCGCTCAACGCCAAGATCGCTGCAGCTCACAATGCCGCCGAGCGCGCCGCGACCGCCAAGGCCGAACTCGATGACGCCGTGGCTGCGACGGACGCCGTGGCGCCGGCATACTTGGAGGCGCTCGCCAACTACACCGCCGCCAAGGTCGAGCTCGACCAGGCTATTGCCGAGCTTAACGCCGAGATCGCTCGCCAAGAGGCCGCCGACCGCGGAAACGGCGAGCAGACCCAGCCCGTCACGCAAGTGGCGTACCAGGCCAAGCATGCGGAGGCAAAGACCGAGGCCACGACTTGGCAGACGGCGATGCCCGCTACGGGCGATGCGTCCGAGCTGCTGGGTGAGACCTTCGTGATCGGCGGCACGGTCCTGGTTGCCGCTGGCGTCTTCCTCTCCGACAAGCGCCGCCAACTGATCCGTTAGGGACGGAGGAAAACGGATCATTTTCGGCGCGCGCCGCAAGGGATAGGCCCTGCGGCGCGCGCCGTTTTTAATCTTCGAGATTGATTAAGGAGGGACATATGCAAATTAGAGGAGAGGCCGCGATTGCCTGCGGCTTCATGGCGGGCCTGGCAACGGGATTGCTGTTCGATGGGTGTTTCGACAGCTATATCAATCGATTCCGCGATTCTGATTTTTCGAGAGGCAAGCCTTGGAAAACAGCGTCGGCTCATCGAGAAGCGACCGCGCCCATCGAGCCCCGCAGTGTGGATACCTCAAAAATCAAGGTAACCGTCACCAAGAACGGCAAGATTTACCACCGTTCTGCGGGATGCAAAAACTTGTCCCGAAACGCTATTAAAACGAGCGTGCCATTGGCAACCGCACTCAAGCGAGGCAAGACGCCCTGCCCAACATGCTGCCCGCCAACAGTGTGCTCGATCTAGTTTTTTGGGTGTTTGACCCGTTTGGATGGAAGAACGAGGGGTAAGCCCTAAGGGGTGTAGATATCGGGGCCGGCCTGCAATTTCTGCCATCGATTTGCTCAGAGCCGCCCAGCACGGAGGTGCTGTTTGATGTCCATTTTCGTTACCGGAGACGTTCACGGCGTTGCCGAGTACGGGGCGAGCCGCTTCTCGTCGCGCACTTGGCCGTTGGGCCGAACGCTGACGCGCGATGACGTGGTGATCGTTGCCGGCGACTTTGGTTTTATATGGAGCGGCTCGAACACCGACAAATACTGGCTCGACTGGTTTGAGTCCAAGCCCTGGACCACGTGCTTTGTCGATGGCAATCACGAGAACCATCATCTGCTGGCGGGCTTGCCGTTGCGAGAGTGGAATGGCGGCCTTGTCCACGAGGCTCGCTCGCACGTGCTGCACCTGATGCGCGGTGAGGTGTTCGATATCGCAGGGAACACGGTGCTCGCCATGGGTGGCGCCGCGAGCCATGACAAGCAGTGGCGTCAGGAGGGAAAGACTTGGTGGCCCGAGGAAATGCCGAGTGAGAGCGAGATGAACCATTGCCGTGCCTCGCTCGATCGCGTGGACTGGAAGGTCGACTACGTGGTGACTCACGAGGCACCGGTCAATCTGGCGGACGAGCTGTGCATGGAGTGCAATCGCGAGTTCTACGACGATTCGCTGCAGGCCTTTTTGGGCGAGCTCGACGGGCGGCTCGACTACCGCACCTGGTTTTTTGGCCATTACCATGACGATGAATGGCGTGATGACAAGCATCGTCTTATCTACCAAGATATCGTGCGGATCGAAGCGCGATGTGCCGACGGATTCGGCGAGACGACGAGCAACTATTCCGAGCAAGAACGTTAGGAGGTCCCCGTGATCTGGTTTACCAGCGATACTCACTTTGGACACGAGAACATGCTACGGCTTAGCGATAGGCCTTGGTCGACTGTTGCGCAGATGAACGACGCCATGGTCGCCAACATTAACAGCAAGGTTGCTGCGGATGACGAGCTCTACATCTTGGGTGACTTTAGCTTTAAGATGACGGTCCAAGAGGCCTACGAACTGCGCAAAAGCATCGTATGCAAGCGCGTCCACCTGCTGCCCGGCAACCACGACAAAGACTGGACGCAGCCTGCGGTGGCGGATGCCTTTATCGTCGAGCCGTCCATTTGCGTGCTCAAGATCGACCGCCAAAAAATCGTGCTGAGCCACTATCCCATGGCCGACTGGCAGGGCATGTCGCACGGCAGCTGGCATTTGCACGGGCATATCCACAGTTGCGGCGGCGCGTACAACAAGTTCAACCTCAGACAGGGGTTGCTGCGCCATGACGTGGGTGTGGACGCTAACAGCTACGCCCCGGTAAGTCTGGATGAGCTCAAGTTATGGTTTGCGCAGGTAGACGAGCCGGTGCGTTGCGTTAAATGGCCATGGTGGGTCAATGCCACGGGCGACGAGCAGGTCGAGCGCGACCTCGAAGCCTATAAGAGGGAAGTGATGATCCGATGACGGTCTATGTGACGGGTGATATTCACGGCGGTCTCGACATGCAAAAGCTCCGCGATTGGGAGCTTAGGGACAGTCTGACGAGCGACGACTATCTGATTGTCGCGGGCGACTTCGGCTTTCCGTGGGATTTTTCTGCCGAGGAATGCGCCGATATCGCATGGCTCGAGTCGCGTCCTTATACGGTGTTGTTCGTCGACGGCAACCACGAGCGTTTCGATCACTGGACAGAGCGTCCCATGGAGTTGTGGCACGGTGGGCTGACGCAGCGTCTGTCGGACACCTCTTCCATACGGCGCCTGACGCGCGGCGAGGTTTTTGAGCTCGACGGCTCAACGATCTTTACCATGGGCGGCGCCACGAGCGTGGACAAGGAATACCGCATTCCGTATTCCAGCTGGTGGCCGCAGGAGCTGCCAGACGAGCGCAACTTTGAGGAGGCGCGGACAAAGCTCGACAGCGTGGGCTGGAAGGTCGACTACGTGGTCACCCACACCTGCTCTACGCGCATGCTTTCGCCCACGCTTTATCCGGCGCCCGGCTGGAATTGCCCCGCCGTTGATCGGCTTACGGCGTTTTTCGATGAGCTGGAAGATCGCTTGGACTACAAGCGCTGGTACTACGGGCATTTTCATCGAGATGCCAACCCGGCCGAGCGTCACACCGTGCTCTACGACTGCATCGTTCGCCTGGGTGACGAACTCCAGCCCTGGGATGTTGCGTAGTGGCAAGGCGTTTGGCTACTCGGCTGTTATGGTGATGTTTTCCCGGTGCGCGCGGATAACATCCCAGCTAAAGTGCTCGACCAGCTGCTCGGTAGAGCGCGGCGTGGTGTCCGGCGCGATGCCTGTTTGTCCGGCGAGCCAGCCCAGCAGCGCTTCGGGCGTGCCAAAGCGGGCGCGGAGTTCGCCCAGGTCCAGATCGCGGTCTCGTTTGGAAAGGCGGCGGCCGTCCGGTGCCATGAGCAGCGGAATATGTGCGTAGTGCGGCGTGGGCAGTCCCAACAGGTGCTGCAGATAGATCTGGCGCGGCGTGGACCCCAGCAGGTCGCATCCGCGCACGACCTCGGTGACGCCCATGGCAGCGTCGTCGACCACCACGGCTAGCTGATAGGCAAACACGCCGTCGCTGCGGCGGACCAAAAAGTCGCCGCACTCGGTGGCGAGCGCCTCGCATTGGGCGCCGTACGTGCGATCCACAAATTCGATCACGTCGTCTGCGAGGTCGTCGACGGTGGGCACGCGCAGACGTGTGGCCGGGGCGCGCAGGGCGCTGCGGCGGGCCACCTCCTCGGCCGAAAGACTTCGGCAGGCGCCACGGTAGATGGGCGTGCCGTCGCTCGCGTGCGGTGCGCTCGCGGCGTGGAGCTCGGCGCGCGTGCAAAAGCAGGGATAGGTGAGGCCGGCGTCTTGCAGCTGGCGCAGGGCGTCCTCGTACAGATCCAGGCGATCGTGCTGGTAGTAGGGGCCTTCGTCCCAGTCGAGCCCCAGCCAGGTCAGATCGTCAATCAGTTGAGCGGCAAGTTCCGGGCGCTTGCAGCGATCGTCCAGGTCCTCGATGCGCAGCACGATGCTGCCGCCCTGGCTGCGGGCCGAAAGCCACGAGCACAGGCAGCTGAACACGTTGCCCAGGTGCATGCGGCCCGAGGGCGACGGGGCGAAACGGCCCACGACGGGCGCGGGGGCGGAGGCGGGTGGCGTCGCTGGCGCGTCCGCGGCGGGCGTTGCTATGTTGCGTGTTTTGATATCCATGCGGACGAGTATAGCGCGGGGCTTGGCAGGGAAGGCGTTGCCGCGCTCACAAGTTGGCGGCGGTGCGCATTGCGCACGGTGGGTTTGCGGCTCAAGGTCTCGATCGCTGCGTACCGACTTAGCCTCACAAACGACAGAAACCCCAGCAGCTCTTCGCAACTGCCGGGGTTTCCGCGGAAAAGGGGGACATAATCCTCGAGCGAACGGCAAAGGGGCAAACCGTTTCGCTCAACTGCTTTATGCCCCTCGGTTGGCGGCTCAATCAGCGCGGGCCGCGCCCACACAAAGCCGCTACACCTGTGACGGAGCTGTGAAGTGGTATCTATTGCCGGGGCGGGCTATGCCAAGGGTGCCCCTAATGACTGGTCATTTAAGAACGTCCATTACAGTCGAAATTGTCAGCCCGGGCCCGTCTCGGGCTACGATTGAGGCGCGCCCAGAACGGGCCGCCGACCGGGCGCCCGCGCACGGCCGAACGTCCCTGCCCCCGAGAGGGCCCGTTGGGTGCTGCCGGCGCGGGACGCGCCGCCCCCGACGGCTGATAGGAAAGTGCCGGGCAGGTGCCGCGGCTGGTAATGTGAGTGCCGAGGGGGAGGCCATCCGGTCGAACGACTACCGGAAGGATACCACCGTGAAAGCGCCATCCACCAGGCCCGCGGCCGTGCTCGGCCCGGACGTCGGCAAGTCATCGCACTGGGCCTGCCTGGTCGACCGCGACGGGGAGGTGCTGGCCAGCGCCCCCGTCCGCAACAGGGAGGCCGAGCTCGACGCGCTGTTCGCCTCCGCGCCCGCCGGCACGCTCGTCGTCGTCGACCAGTTCCGCAACATAGGGTCCCTCGCCGTGAGGCGGGCCCGCGCCGCGGGGCTCGGGGTCGCCCACCTGCCCGGGCTCGCCGCCAGCCGCGCCGCGGGCCTGTTCGCCGGCGAGGCCAAG